>DAIDAU010000126.1 GCA_027310465.1 Rhodocyclaceae bacterium | reverse complement strand
GATCTGCGCCGCCTGCGAGTAAAGCAGCCAGACGCGCGCGCCGGCGCCGAGCAGGCACTCGACCAGGCGCAGCCCATAGGGCATGCCCGAGGCTCCGGTGAAGGCAACGGCGATCGTCTTGTTCATGTGGCCGGATTATCGTCGTTCAGGAACTTCGCCGCCACCAGCCCGTTGATGATCCCGAACAACAGCGCCGACGCGGCGAACACCGGCACCAGATAGAACACGCCGTTGTGCGGCACCAGCCACAACCGCGCGAGCGCCACCTGGCCGCCGATATGCGCAAAGGCCGCGAAGAGGCTCTGACTGACCGGACCGAACCATGCGCGCGGCAGGCGCATCGACAGCGCCAGCACCGCGAGGCTTGCGCAAGTCCCCGCCAGGCTCAGGAAGAATCCCGGCGCCAGAAACTGCCCGATCATCAGGCTGCCCGCGACGACGCGCAGCAGCGAGACCCACACCGCCTCGCGCCAGCCGTGGCGCAGCAGCACGATCAGGACGACGATGTTCGCCAATCCCGGCTTCACCCCGGGCAGCGGCGACGGGATCGCGGCTTCGGCGATGGTCAGCGCGATGGCGGCCGCCGCGTAGCGGGCGACGCGCCGGTCGTCGGTGCCGACGGTCAGATCAATAGTTGAGACTGTCATAGCCGCGGTTGGCGCCGGCCAGCGCCAGGGTCACGTGGTTCGGCGCGCAGATGGCGACGGCGTTGGCCTGCGTCAGCCAGCCCTGCTTGACGCAGTACTGGTGCGGCCCCGGGTCGGCGGCGACGCGTGCCTGTCCGGGCCGCACTTCGATCACCGAAATCCCCAGCGCGCCTTCGACCTCGATGCGCTTGGTGATGTTGAGCGGCAGTTCGGCGACCACCCTGCCGTCGCGTTTGACGATCGCCTTGTCCGCCGGGCCGCCGCGCCACAGCAGCGGAAACGAGACGCCGACCAGCGAAGCCGCGACGAGCGCCACCAGCCAATCGCAGGGGCGCAGCAACGGCAGCCACTGTCTCACGGTGCCTCTTTCACTGCATCAGCGAACGATGCCGCACCAGGACGCGCACCTTGCCCTTGAAATGCTGGGCCAACCGCTCGGCGAAGTACACCGAGCGATGCTGGCCGCCGGTGCAGCCGAGCCCCACCGTCAGGTAGGAACGGCTGTCGCGGATATAGGCCGGCAGCCAGTCTTCTATGAAGCGGGTGATGTCCTTGAGCATGCGTCCGACTTCCGGCTGGGCTTCGAGGAAGGCGCACACCGGCGCGTCGCAGCCGGTGAGCGGCCGCAGCAGCGGGTCGTAATGGGGGTTCGGCAGGCAGCGCACGTCGAAGACCAGATCGGCGTCGAGCGGCAGCCCATGCTTGAAGCCGAAGGACTCGAACAGCAGCGTCAGGCCATCCTTCTCGTCGAGATCGATGAATTCCTTGATGAAGGCACGCAGCGCATTGGGCCGCAGGTTGCTGGTGTCGATCGGATGGCCCAGATCGGCCAGGGTTTCCAAGGCCTCGCGTTCCTTCCGGATGGCTTCGGCCAGCGTCGTATCCTTCGTCGCCAAAGGATGGCGCCGGCGCGTTTCGGAGAAGCGCTGGATCAGCACCTCGTCGCGCGCTTCGAGGAAGATGAAACGCAGATCGATGGCGGCATTCTCCTGCAGGTCGCGCAGATGCTTGGGCAGCGCGGCGATGCTGGCGCCGCCGCGCATGTCCATCGCCACGGCCGCGCGATCGTAGCCTTCGCGCTGCAGTTCGGTAACGAGGTCGGGCAGCAGCGTTGCTGGCAGGTTGTCGACGCAGTAATAGCCCGCGTCTTCCATCACGTTCAACGCGATGCTCTTCCCCGAGCCCGAAAGGCCGCTGATGAGGACGAGTTGCAGGCTGGACGCGGTCATTGCGCGGGATTCCGAAACGGTGGCCTATGTTAGCATCGGCGCCCGTTTCGATTGATTCCGACTCCGATGTCTCCGGACCGCCACTGGAAACCGCGGCCGCTCCACGGCCAGGTGCCGCAGCGCCTGCGGCCATGGCTCACCGACGCCAACTCCCTCACCGCGCGCATCGCCGCCCGTTGCACCGAACTGCGCGTGCGTGTCCTGCGCACCGGCTTGGCGCTGCCCGTCGAAGACGAGCGGCGTCTGGTGGGCCTCCCCAGCAAGCGCAGGGCCTGGACGCGCGAAGTGCTGCTGGTCGCCGACGGCTGGCCGGTGGTGTTCGCGCATACCGTCCTGGCGCCGCGGCATCTGCGCGGTCCCTGGCGCATGGCCGCCGGCATGGGCGGGCGTCCGCTCGGCGCCGCATTGTTCGCGCAGCCGCGCATCGTGCGCGGCCCGCTTCACTGTCAGCGCATCGCCGCTGCGCACCCGCTGCATCGGCGCGCCGAGCAGGCGCTCGGCAGAAAGCTGCCGGTGCTGTGGGGACGCCGCTCGCGTTTCCTGCATGCCGGCAATCCCTTGCTGGTGACCGAAGTCTTCCTGCCCGACATCGCGCGGCTCGGCTAAGCGGCGTTTTCGGCTTCCGTCTTCTTCGCCTCGCCGACCAGCCAGGCCGCGAAGCGCTCGGCTTCCGGACGCAGGCCGCGCGGGTTGCGGACGAGAAAGTAGGCGCGTGCCGCAACGCGTTCGCGCGAATCGCCGAGCGGCTGCAATCGGCCTGAGGCGATCGCCTGCGCCACCAGGGGGCCGCGGCCGAGCGCCAGCCCTCGGCCGTCTTCGGCGGCGCGGATCATCTGGTCGTACTGAGTGAACTGCAGCACCGCTTTCGGCGTCGCATGCGCGAGCCCCAGCCCGATCAGCCACGGCTCCCATGAGAGCCACGGCGTCCGGTTGCCGCTTTCGAACGCGAGCAGCGTGACGTTGGCAAGATCTTCGGGACGCAGCACGGCGGGCAAAGCGGCCACGACCGCGGGGCTCGCGACCGGGAACACGACCTCGTCGAACAGCAGCGTCGAGTCCGGCGGCGCCACTTCGGGCGCGATGTAGCGCAACGCGAGATCGATGTCCTCGCGCTCGAGATCGACCATGCGGTTGTCCGCCGAAATCAGCACGTCGAGATCGGGCTCCGCTTCCTGGAACGCCGCCAGCCGGGGCACCAGCCATAGCGCGGCGATGCCGACGGCCGCCGAGACGGTGACGCGCGGCCGCCGCTGCGCGGCCTTGAGGCCGGCGCAAACGTCGCCGAGCCTGGCCAGCATTTCCGCCGCCGCGCGATACAACACCTCGCCCTCCGGCGTCAGCTCGAGCCTCCGTACTTCGCGGCGGAACAGTTTCACTCCCAGTTGCTCTTCGAGTGTCTGAACCTGGCGGCTTATCGCCGACTGCGTCAGGAACAGTTCGGCTGCCGCCTTGGTGAAGCTCAGGTGCCGCGCAGCCGCCTCGAAACCCTTGAGCGGATCGAGCGACGGCAGCCATGCATGCGTTTTACTCATGAGCCGGATACCGATTTATCGTTTGTCGCCCGGCCAAGGCTTCCCTATCTTTCAAGCATGTCAGCAGCGATTTCGTACCAATGCGCTCCATGCATGGAGGATACGATGATGGCGACCGTCACGCAAGAAACGCTTGTCGAGCTTTCCGGGCGCGAGTCGCTCACGCTTGGCCGTCTGCGCGGTCAGGTCGTCGAGTGCCGAAGCGGCGAAGTCTGGCTCACTGTCGACGGCGAGGCCGGCGACGTGATTCTGGGTCCCAACGGAAAGCATGCCGTCGTATCGAACGGTCCCGTCGTGGTATCTGCGTTCAAGCCGTCGGTGCTCAGCTTGCGCGGCTGCCGTCCGCTCGCCGTCGGCGTCGGCGGCGCGCTCGCGGCGTTCCTGCACCTGCCCCAACTTCATTTGCTGCCGTCCACCCACTAGCGAGGTGACCTGTGCCCTATCTCGACATCAAGCTCTCCGGCCCCTGCCTGCCGGACACCATCGAAAAGCTCGCCGCCGGCATGACCGATCTGGCCGTGTCCGTTCTGAACAAGGAACGCGAGGTCACTGCGGCAACCGTGCAGTGCGTGCCGCCCGGCCACTGGTACGTCGGCGGCGGCTCGATCGCGGAAAAGGGGCAGACCAGCTTCTTCCTCGAAATCAACGTCACGGCCGGCACCAATACGCCGGCCGAGAAAAGCGCTTTCGTCGCCGCGGCATTCAAGAAGGCCGAGGGCATCCTCGGCCGGCTCACCCCCGCCAGCTACGTGATCGTCCGCGAGGTCCCGGCGGACGCCTGGGGCTACCAAGGTCTTACGCAACAAGACCGCCGCCTGCGGCATGCCGCGGGGAGCGCAGCATGACTACCGCACTCGTCGTCATCGACATCCAGAACGATTACTTCCCCGGCGGCAACATGACGCTCATGGGAAGCGAGGCCGCGGCGGCCCACGCCGCGCGGTTGCTGACGGAATTCCGTGGACGGAAATGGCCCGTGATCCACGTTCAACACCTGATGAAGCGGCCGAATGCGGGCTTCCTGATGCCGGGAACCGCCGGCGCCGAGATTCACGCCAGCGTCGCGCCGCTTCCGGGCGAAACGGTGGCGGTCAAGCACTTTCCCAACAGCTTCCGCGAAACCGTGCTGCTCGAAACCCTCGAGGCCGTCGGCGCCGACCACCTCGTCGTCGCCGGCATGATGACGCACATGTGCGTCGACACCACCGTGCGCGCGGCATTCGACCTCGGCTTCAGGGTCACCGTTGCGCACGATGCCTGTGCCACCCGCGCACTCAGGTTTGGCGACGCAACCACCCCGGCACCGCAGGTCCAGGGGGCTTTCATTGCCGCCCTGCATGGCCTGTTCGCGAAAGCCAGAACTGCCTCAGAACTGATCGCTGAAGGCAGCGTCCTATAGTCGCCAATGAATGATTCGTTCGGACAGTCCGCCTTTCGCGAAAAGCGCCTTGACATCCACCACACAACCAGCCGTTGTGACCTTCTCCAGTAACGCGGCCGCGTCCATCCTGCGATAGGCGTCATGAGCGACTGCCAGAATCAAGGCGTCGGCACGCGGCAGCGCATCCCAAGAAACAAGTTCCACCCCGTACTCATGCCGCGCTTCGTTGGCGTCCGCGAGCGGATCATGCACGCTGGCAGTTATGCCGTAGCTCCTGAGTTCAGCCAGAATATCGGGCACTCGCGAGTTCCGTAGATCAGGGCAATCCTCCTTGAAGGTAAGTCCGAGAACGTTCACCTTGGCGCCTTTAATATTGGCTCCCGCCTCGATCATCAACTTGACAGTCTTCTCTGCAACGAACTTGCCCATCCCGTCGTTGATGCGCCGCCCCGCGAGGATCACCTGCGGGTGATAGCCAAGCATCTCCGCCTTGTGCGTGAGATAGTAGGGATCGACCCCGATGCAATGCCCGCCCACCAGACCGGGCCTGAACTTCAAGAAATTCCATTTAGTTCCGGCAGCTTCCAAAACTTCCGTCGTGTCGATACCTATGCGATCAAAGATGATCGCGAGTTCATTCATCAGCGCGATATTGAGGTCGCGCTGCGTATTCTCGATGACCTTCGCCGCTTCGGCCACTCTTATCGAAGATGCCCTATAGACCCCCGCAATGACGACCGACTCGTACAAAGCTGCGACTTTCTCCAGCGTGCTCGGGTCGTCTCCCGAAACCACTTTCACGATTCGGGTAAACGCGTGTTCACGATCGCCGGGATTGATCCGCTCAGGCGAATAGCCCACGTGGAAATCCGTCTTCCATTTCATGCCCGAGTGCTTCTCCAGCACGGGAATGCACACTTCTTCGGTGGCACCAGGGTAAACGGTCGATTCGAAAATGACGGCCGCGCCTCGCTTCATATGGCGGCCGACAGTGGCCGAGGAAGACACGAGTGGAGAAAAGTCGGGCTGATGCGCAAGATCCACAGGCGTCGGCACTGCGACAATGATGTAATCGGCCTCCGCAAGGCGCGCCGGGTCCGACGTGTATTGAAGCCGATGCGACGCCTTGAGATCGTCGGTTGAAACTTCGCCAGAGGGATCGACGTGCCGTTGATAGGCGGTCACCTTCGCCTCGGACAAGTCGTAGCCGATCGTCTTGAATTTGCTGCCGAAGGCGACGGCTAGAGGCAGGCCGACGTAGCCCAGTCCGACGACGCCGATCACGCTATCTTCAACAAGGCTTGTCATTCCTCTTTTACCCCGTAGTACGACTTGTACCATTCAACAAAGCGGGCTACCCCCACGTCGATACTCGTGTCGGGGTGGAAGCCTGTCGCGCGTTGCAGATCCTCAGTTTGCGCGTATGTCGCCGACACGTCGCCGTCCTGCATCGGCAGGAAGTTCTTTTTCGCCTGTCGCCCCAAGACCTTCTCGAGAGCCGCAATGTACTCCATCAAATCCACAGCCCGATGGTTGCCGATATTGAATATCTGCCACGGCGCCCAACTCGATGCCGGGTCGGCCGCATCGCGATCAAAGTCCGGATTCGCGGCAGGCGGGCGGTCAAGCACGCGCAACACACCTTCGGCGATGTCATCAATGTAGGTAAAGTCTCTCTGCATCCTGCCTTGGTTGAAGACGTCGATTGGACGTCCTTCGAGGATGGCAGACGTAAAAAGGAACAGGGCCATGTCCGGCCTGCCCCACGGTCCATAGACGGTGAAGAAGCGCAAACCCGTGGCGGGCAGACAGAACAGATGGCTGTATGAGTGCGCCATCAACTCATTTGCCTTCTTGGTGGCGGCGTAGAGGCTGACCGGATGGTCGACGTTGTCGTGCTCCGAAAAAGGCATCCGCGTATTGCCGCCATACACGCTTGAACTGCTGGCAAAGACAAGATGGTCGCAACCGGCATAGCGGCAGCCTTCGAGCACATTAACGAAACCCACGAGATTGCTGTCGACATAGGAGTGCGGGTTCTTGAGCGAATAGCGCACACCAGCCTGGGCAGCCAGATTGATGACGCGGCGAGGCCTCTCGCGCGCGAATAATGCCACCATCCCGGAACGATCGGCGATGTCAATTTCAATATGGCGAAAATTCTTGCTTCCCGCAAGGCGCGCGATTCGTGCCTTCTTAAGGCTGACATCGTAGTAGTCGCTGAGATTGTCGACGCCGATCACTTCATCGCCACGAGCCAACAATCGTTCGCAGATGTGCATGCCGATGAATCCGGCTGCCCCGGTAACTAGGATTTTCATCGTATATTCCGCTCGAAAGCAGGCGATTTTCGCATACTTGGCTAGCCAAGCCTGCCGACATCGGCCTATGCTGCCGACCTCGGGTCGCCTTGACCGGGTTTGATCGACGTCATGGCGCCAACGGCGGCTGAAGAGGATGATGCCGCGTCTTTTCGAACGCAAGGCCGAATGTGAGGAACGCTGTTTCCGGCGAGCGCGTCGCCGACGCTGCCGTCCGCAGGCTGACAAGCGCCATCGAGGGCATCGAGCCCGATCTGGCTGCAGTTGCACCGGGACGTCTGGCCAGCTTTTCCGTCGCGCTCGATGCGGACCCAGTGTCCGTGCCGAGCATCGGGGGCGACAGCCGGTGGACGGCCCCAGGCGGTGGGTTGTCTCTTCACACCGCCGGCGCGGCGGCGCGCTTCAAACACCAAGCTGCCACGCGCTTCGCGGCCGAATGCGAGCGCTGGTGTGTGCTGGGAACGGCAAAGGCTCTGCCGCTGGCCTTCTTCACGGCGCCGCCGGCGACGGCTGTCTCTGCCCCTGCCGCGTGGGTGCCGCGCGTGCTGGTACGGCGCAGCCGCAACGGGATCGTGGCGACCCTGACGGCGCGGCGCGACGAGACGCCGGTGCGTGACGTCATCCGTTCGTGGCAGCGCGAACTCGGGCTGATGTTCGCGCCTGCGGCGGCCGGCCCTTGCGGACGGACGCTGGAGGTCACGGCAGCGCCTTCCGCCACCGAATGGCGCCGCAGAGTGGAGGCGGCTGTCCGCGCCATTGATGCGGACCGTCTTGCCAAGGTGGTCCTCTCGCGTCGGCTTGACGTCCGCTTGTCGCATGCGGTCGATGCCGCAGCGCTCGCCGAACGGCTGGCCCACCTCCATCCCGGCTGCCATGTGTTCTCGCTGCCTTACGGACGCGGCCACGTCGTGGCCGCCAGTCCCGAGTTGCTGGCCGCCAAGCGCGGGGCCCGGCTGGTCAGCCATGCGCTGGCCGGCACCGTCGAACGCAGAGGCGCGCCGGACGCCGATGCGGAAGCTGCAGCGGCCTTGCTGGCATCGGCGAAGGAGCGGCACGAACATGCCGTCGTCGTCGACTGCATCGCCGCCCGAATGGCGGAAATCTGCACCGACGTCGCACATCCTCAGGAACCGGTCGTGATGCCGCTGCGCTTCGTCCAGCACTTGTCCACTCCGGTGACGGGCCGGCTGCGCGAAGGCGTGGGCCTGCTCGACGCCGTCTCTCATCTGCATCCGACGCCGGCGGTGCTCGGCACGCCGCGCCGGGCCGCGCGCGCCTGGCTGCACGAGATCGGCGAACGGCGCGACGGGCTCTACAGCGGCGTCTCCGGCTGGATCGACCTCGCCGGCGACGGCGACGCCGTGGTGGTCCTGCGCGCAGCCTACGTCGAGGACCGCAGCGCGGTACTCTGGGCCGGCGCAGGTATCATGGCCGCGTCCGACCCCGAAGCCGAACTGGCCGAAACCGAACTCAAACTGGCCACCATGCTGGAAGTCCTCGACGCGTCATGAAAACGGAGTTTCGACGGAGGCTGACGTGAACGCGGGCGGAGGCAACGCAGGCGCCGAAACGAATTACCGCTGGGCGTGGCGCCTGCTCGACGGGCTCGCCGCCGCCGGCGTGAAGCGCGCCGTGGTGTCGCCGGGTTCGCGCTCGACGCCGCTGACGCTGGCGGCCCTGAGGCATCCCGGCATCGCCGTCC
>DAIDAU010000080.1 GCA_027310465.1 Rhodocyclaceae bacterium | reverse complement strand
CGCCCCCCCCCCCCCCGGCTCCGGCGCCGTCAGGGCCGGACCTGATCGATCACCAGCCGCACGCCTTTCTTGCCCGGCTGGGTCTTCTGCGTCGCCGAGAACAGGTCGCCGGGCTGCGGCATCGCCTGGCCGCTCTTCGAGACGCGCGCCTCCACCTCGATGGTCTTGACGCCGGAGATCGCGCGCTCGGGCGTCATCGCCAGCGAATCGTCGAGCGAGAAGTCGCGCGGCAGGTCGGCGACCTGCATGCGCAGCACGGCGAGCGGCATGCGCGGGCCGCCGGCTTCGCGCGCGACGATCATCACGGCGTCGCCGGGCGAGGCCTTGGCGCGCACGGCGGGCGCCAGCTCCACGCGGCCGCGCACCGCCTTGGCGGCGGCGGCTGGAGCGGCGGCACCCGCCTTGGCGCGCGCCTGGGCGAGGGCGGTGGCGATCTGCTTGGCGTCGTCCGACCCGGGCGGCAGCAGGCCGTGGAGGCGCGTCCACAGCGGGATCGCCTGCTGATAGCGGCCCGCCTCGAAGGCGGCGGTGCCGGCCAGCCACAGCGCTTCCGGATTGTCCGGGTCGAGCTTGAGCGCCCGGTCGATCAGCTGCTCGGGCTTGCCGGCGAA
The DNA here is from genome assembly GCA_027310465.1 of Rhodocyclaceae bacterium. Classification (GTDB taxonomy): domain Bacteria; phylum Pseudomonadota; class Gammaproteobacteria; order Burkholderiales; family Rhodocyclaceae; genus Nitricoxidireducens. Next base: position 1,605 of record DAIDAU010000080.1, on the reverse strand, counting down.
GTTGCCCTTCGCCTGCGTCGCCAGGATGTCGGCGTAGTCGGCATAGACCTGGGCGTCGGCCGGATTCAGCGTCATGACGTGCTCGAAGGCCTTCGTCGCCTCCTCGAGGCGGCCCATCGCCTTGTACGAGCGCGCCAGCATGCCCCAGCCCTGCACGTTGCCTGGCTCCTTCTCCATCTTCGCCGCCAGCGTCGCGACCATGCGCTCGATGTCCCGCGCGGTGGGCTGGCGCTGGGCCGCGGGATTGGTCCCCTCGGGATGGCCGAGCAGCAGGTAGAGCGCGATGCCGGCGATCGGCACCAACAGCGCGACGGCGGCCAGCGTCTTCTTCGGCGCCTTCAGCACCGGCTCCGCTTCCTCGCCCTGGCCGTCCTCGAGCACGCGCCGCTGCAGCTCCTCGCGGGCCATGGCGTAATCCTCGTCGGCCAGCGTGCCGGCGTCGCGGTCGCGTTGGAGCTCGGCCATCTGGTCGCGATAGATGGCCGCGTTGAGCTGGCGATGCGAAGCGGTGGCGCGCGCGCGCTGCCAGAGGAAGGGACGCAGCAGCAGCAACAGCGTCGCCAGCAGCGCGGCGGCCGCGCCGATCAGGAATCCGGTCATTGTCCGCCCTCTTTCAGCAGCGCCTCGGCGCGTTTCGCGTCCGCCTTGGAGAGCGGTGCCTCTTGGACGCTGCGGCTGCGCCGGCGCAGATAGGCTATCAACGCGGCGACGCCCGCGATCAGCAGGATGAACGGTCCGCCCCAGAGCAGCCAGGTGAGCGGCTTGACTTGGGGTCGGTAGAGCACGAAGTCGCCGTAGCGGCTCACCATGAACTGCTTGATCTCCTCGTCGCTCTTGCCTTCCTTGATCAGGCCGCGCAGCTCGCGGCGCAGGTCCTGCGCGAGGTCGGCGCGCGAGCCGGCCAGCGATTCGTTCTGGCAGACCAGGCAGCGCATCTCTTCGGAGATCGCGATCATGCGCTTCTCGACCGCCGGGTCTTCGGCGAGCGGCGCCGCGTCCTTCGCCCACGCAATGCCGCAGGCCAGGACGAGCAGTATCGATGCGAGCAGTCGCTTCATGATTTGTTCAGCTCGGCAATGAGGGGGAGGATCTTCTTCTGCAGCGCCTCCGGCGTGATCGGGCCGATCTGCTTGTAGCGGATGGTGCCGGCCTTGTCGATCACGTAGGTCTCGGGAACGCCGTAGACGCCGTAGTCGATGCCGACGCGGCCGTCGCCGTCGAAGGCGACGACGCCGTAGGGGTTGCCGGCGCGGTTGAGCATGCCGAGGCCGTCCTCGCGCTTGTCCTTGTAGTCGAGGCCGACCAGCGGCGCGACCTGCGATTGCGAGAGTTGCACCAGCAGCGGATGCTCCTCGCGGCAGGCGACGCACCACGACGCCCAGACGTTGAGCAGCCAGACCTTGCCCTTCATGTCCTCGGGCGAAAAGGTCTTGTCCGGCTCGGTGAGCTGCGGCACGCGGAAAGGCGGGGCCGGCTTGCCGACCAGCGGCGAGGGCACTTCGCGCGGATCGCGGTTGAGGCCGACGGCGAGGAAGCCGACCAGCACGAAGAACACGGCGAGGGGAATGAGGAATTTCGCTTTCATGTCGTGGCGCCTTGCAATGC
>DAIDAU010000062.1 GCA_027310465.1 Rhodocyclaceae bacterium | reverse complement strand
GACCTGGCTCTCGACGCCGATCTCGCCGTCCATCAGTTCGACCAGCCGCTTGCAGATGCTGAGGCCCAGGCCGGTGCCGCCGTACCTGCGCGTAGTCGAGCTGTCGGCCTGCGAGAAGGCGCTGAACAGGCGGCCGCGCTGCTCCTCCGACAGGCCGATGCCGGTGTCGGTGACGGCGAAGCGCAGCCGCACGTCGCCGCCTTCTTCGGCGACGCGGCGGATGGCGACGGTCACCTCGCCCTGCTCGGTGAACTTGACGGCATTGCTGACCAGGTTCGTCAGCACCTGGCCCAGCCGCATCGGATCGCCGACCAGCGCGGTCGGCACGTCGGTGGCGACGTCGAACAGCAGTTCGAGTCCCTTGTCCTGCGCCTTGATCACCAGCAGGTCGGCGAGGTTGTCGAGCACGTCGTCGAGGTCGAACTCGATGCGCTCGAAGGAGATCTTGCCGGCCTCGATCTTGGAGAAGTCGAGGATGTCGTTGATGATGCCGAGCAGGTTCTTGGCCGCGGCGTCGACCTTCTCGAGGTAGCTGCGCTGGCGCTCGTCGAGCTCCGTCTGCAGCGCCAGGTGCGTCATGCCGATGATGGCGTTCATCGGCGTGCGGATCTCGTGGCTCATGTTGGCGAGGAAGTCGGCCTTGGCCTGCGAGGCCTTTTCCGCCACCTCCCGTGCCGCCGCCAGTTCGTCCTCGGCGCGCTTGCGCTCGGTGAGATCGCGCACGATCTCGATGCCGCCGACGAATTCGCCCTCGGTGTTGCGCAGGGCGACGGCGCGCGGCTGGATGTAGCGCGTCTGGCCGCGCGCGTGGATCGTCGTCTCGCCGGTCAGCACGTCGCCTTCGCGGCGCACCACCGGATAGCGCTGCGCCACCTCGTCGTCGGCCTCGCCCAGCAGGTCGATCAGGATCGGCCGCCGCTCGCCGTAGAACGGCATCGCATAGTCGCCGGGGCCCTTGCCGAGCATCTCCTCGGCGGCCACGCCCGTCATGGCGGCAAGCGCGCGGTTCCAGGCCACGACCTTGTGATCGTGATCGACGACGAACACGGCGTCGGGAAGATTGTCGAGGATGGTGGACAGGCGGCGCCGCGCCTCCTCGATCGCCATCTCGGCGTTCCGGCGCACGGTCGTGTCGCGCACCACCTCGATGGCGCCGATGGTCTTGCCGGCGGCATCGCGCAGGATGGTGGCGCTGCCCTCGAACCAGACCGGGCCGGCGGGCGTCAGGATGCGGCCCTCGCCGATCAGCGCGTCGCCGACGCGGCGCACGCGCCGGTATTTCTCGAGAACCTCGTCCGCGGGCAGGAACACCAGGTCGATGAGGACCGGCCGCCGCTCGCCGTAGAAGGCCTGCGCGTATTCGTAGTCGCCCTTGCCGACGATGTCGGCCGCCCTGACGCCCGTCATCTCCTCGGCGGCGCGGTTCCAGGCGGTGACGACGCCCTGGTCGTCGATGACGAAGGTGGCGTCGGGCAGGCTGTCGAGGACGGCGGCGAGATGGCGCCGCTCCTCCTTGACCGCGTCCTCCGCGCGCTTGCGCTCGGTGACGTCGACCATCCAGACCAGCACGCCGGGATCGCCCTCGTACTCGATCGGCGAGAACGTCGCCGAGACGTCGCGGACCTGGCGGCCGGCGGCGTACATCTGGATGTCGGCGCCGCGGACCTGCTGCCCCGCCTTCAAGCGCGCCACCACGGCGTCGCGCTCCTCGGGATTGACGTAGAAGCCGGCGGCCGGCGCGCCGATGGCCACGTCGGTATTCTCGATCGTCAGGCGGTTGGCGAAGCGCAGAACCCCCTTGGTGGTGATCGCCACGCCCACGGGCGCGGAATCGAGCAGGAACTGCAGCCGCTCGCGCTCCTGCTTCAGCTCGCCGTTGGCCGCCTGCAGGCGCTGCAGCAGCGCGTCGGTCTGCTCGAACTGCTGCGCCACCAGGCCGGCGCTGATTTCCGCCGCCTCGCGCATGGTGCGCAGCTCCTGCCGCAGCAGCTCGTTCTCGGCGAGGATGTCCTCCAGCCGCCGGCGGCGCTGCGGCTCGGCAAGCGTATCCGTCGCCGCCATCAATGCACCGCGCAGACCAGGCAGGGATCGAAGGAGCGCACCACGTAGCCGGCTTCGATCGGATGGGCCGGGTCGGCGACGTGCGTGCCGACCACTGCCTCTTCCCAGGCGCCGCGCACGCCCTGCGCATCGCGCGGCGAACCGTTCCACGCCGTCGGGGTGATGACCTGGTAGCGGGCGATGCGGCCGTCCTCGATGCGCACCCAGTGGCCGAGCGCGCCGCGCGCCGCCTGCAGCAGGCCGGCGCCTTCGCCGTCGGGCACCTGGCGGCCGTCGCCGGCGACGATCGGCGCACCCGGATTCGCCAGCAATTCCTCGAGCCACGTCTCCATGGCCGGAAACAGCGTCGCCGGACGCACCAGGCGCGCGAGCTGGCGCGCCAGCGCGCTGGTCTCGCCGGCGGCGACGATGTCGGCGAACAGCGGCCGGCCGCCGATCACCGCCTCGGCGAGCGGCCCGGTTTCCATGGCCCGGCCGTCGTAGCGCGGCGCCTTCACCCACGAGTAGGCGCGCCCGGTGTGCGCCGAGGCGTAGGGGTCGGTCGCGCCCTGGGCCGGATGCCGCGACGCGCTCTCGCGATACCAGGCATGGGAGACGTCTTCGGCGATGCGCGCTGGATCGAACGGCGCGACCATCGTGCCTTGCGCCGCGCCGGCGGCGACCAGCTGCCCGTTCGGCGCCGCGACGGCCGTCTGCGCCGGCAGATCGAAGGAGCCGTAGGAGAGGAATGCCTCATGGCCGCGGCCGACGGCGTCGAGCCCGATGGCGCGGCCGAAGCGCAGCAGGAAGCCGACTTCGCCGTCGCGCTGGGCGGGCGCCTCATCGAGCCAGGCGTCGAGCGCCGCGCGGCTGTCCACCGCGGCCCAGCGCTCGAGGCTGCATCCCAGCACGAAGCGCTCGTACCAGGCGCGATAGCCGCGCACCAGGTGCAGGCACTGCAGCACGCTAGAGGACGACGGCGCGAAGGCGACGCCACCCGGCACCATGAAGGACGAATGCGGCCACTGGCCGCCGAGGATGCCGACGACTTCGAGCAGGCTCCGGGTCGCGCTGAGCGTCTCGACGGCGGAGCTGCCCGCGCCGGGACGATAGCGCCGCACGGCCTCGTCGAACAGCGGCTCGCCGCCGTGCGCGGCGTTGGCGAAGTCGGCCATGAACATCAGCACCGACTGGCGCACGTCGCTTTGCGCATGCTCGGCCATCAGCGCCACGTTGCGCACCCGCAGCGCATTGTCCGGCGGCGTCAGGCCGGCGATGGCGTCGAGCGCGCGCGCCGCGGCGGTCAGGTGCGTGGTCGAGCAGATGCCGCAGATGCGCGGCGTCATGACGAGGCCGTCGAGCGCGCCGCGGCCGCGCATCAGGTTCTCGAAGCCGCGGTAGAGCGTGCCTGCGCTCCAGGCGTCGGCCACGCGGCCGTCCTTGACCTCGATGCGGACTTCGAGGTCGCCTTCGACGCGATTCATGGGAACGTCGCAGAGAATGCGCTTGGTCATCGCGCCCTCGCCGGGCCGCCCCAAGAGGGCGAGCGCCCCCCCGTGGGGGGCGGCGAACAAATGTGAGCGTGGGGGGCCATATTCAGACCTCGGTGTCGCGGTTCTTCAGGCGCTGCGGCGCCGCCGCCGCGGCCATGACCTTGTAGGCCATGTAGTGCGCCCGGTTGACGCCCTTCGGCAGCGCCAGCGGGATGCCCTCGATGTTGCGCGTGTAGAAGAACGGATAGGCAGGCGGGAAGTCGGGACCGGTGCAGCCGAAGCACGGCACGCCGGCGCGCGTCTTCGACGAGCGGCCGTTCCACAGCGACTTGTTGCACGGCCCGCTGGCGAGCGGCCCGTGGCAGCCCATGTGGAAGAACAGGCAGCCCTTGTCGCCGAACGCCTCCTCCTCGACGCGGTACTCGTGGTATTCGTTGCGCGTGCAGCCCTGGTGCACCGTCATGCCGTACCACTCGAGCGGCCGCTGGAACTCGTCGAGCCGCGGCTCGATGCCGGCCAGCAGTGCCGCCAGCACGCCGCCGAGCACCTCGTGGTGGCAGGGACAGCCGGCGAGGTTGAGCACCGGCAGCCCGGCGCCGCTGCGGAAGTCGGCGCCCAGCAGGCCGCCGGGATCAAAGCGCGTGAATTGCAGGCCGGTGGCGTCGATCTCGCCGCCGACGCCGAAGCCGCCGAAGCTGGCGCACGTCCCGAGCGCCACGACGAAGTGCGCCCGGCGCGCCAGCGCCGCCACCACGTCGCGGCGCGGCCGCCCGCCGCGCGCATCGAACATGCCGGTGCCGCCGGGGCCACGCACCACTGCGCCTTCCACCACCAGCACGTCGAGCGGCGTTTCGCCTTCCTGCAAGGATTCCAGCAGCGCCGCGTGCTGCGGCGGCGAGAGGTTCGACAGCGAGGGATGCCAGAGCAGTTCGATGCCGAGCGTCCGCAGCAGCGTCGGGACGTCGGGTTGCGCGGCACCGAGGAAGGCCATGGTGTCGCCGCCGCAGCCGCCGCTTTGCATCCAATAGAGTCTCGTCGTCATGAGGATTGCCCGTGAACCGAAAGCCGTTGCGAGAGTAGGTTTCGTGCATAATTCCGCGATGCCGTTAGCAAATCGTTACCAGGGCGCAACGCAAGCATTCAGGACGATAGCGACATCGAGATGGGGCTGCATTTCAGGACGCTGGGCACGCCCGAGCTGCTCGTCAGGGACGAGGGCAGCGAGGGGTGCCTGCGCCTGCGCTATCGCAAGGCCTACGCGATGCTCGGCTACCTGGCGGTCGAGCGCGACCGCTGGCACGAGCGCCGCCGCCTGGCGGACTTCTTCTGGCCGCATCTGGCTCCCGAAGCGGCGCTGGCCAACCTGCGCCAGGTGCTCAAGAGCCTCGGCGACGTCTTCGGCGCCACCGGCGCGGCCCACTGCCTGCGCGTCGAGCGCGACCGGCTCGGCCTCTTCTTCGCAGCGCCGCTGCATGCCGACATCCTGCTGCTGGACGACGGCAACCGCGACGCGCTGCGCCGCTGCGCCGGCGGCGAGGCTTTCGGCAGCCTGACCGCCGGCTGGCGCCCCTGGCTCCAGCAGCTGGAAGGGGATTTCCTCGCCGGATTCGATAGCGACGACGCGGCCGAGTTCGACGACTGGCTCGTCATGCAGCGCGCCTGGTGCGAGCGGGCGCGGGCGGCCTTCCTGCGCGACCACTTCGACGCCGCGCGCCGCTGCGGCTCGGCCGGGCAGGCGCTGCAGGCGGCGCGGATCTGGGTGCGCTGCCAGCCCACGGACGATGAGGCGGCGCATGCGCAGATGGATCTGCTCGCCGCTCTCGGCCAGGGCGCGGCAGCGCTCGACGCCTATGCCGACTTCGCGCAGCGGCTGCGGCAGCTGGTCGACGCCGCGCCGGGGCCGCGCATCGAGGCGCTGCGCCAGCGCATCGCCGGCAGCGCAGCCGTGCCGGCACCCGCCGCGCGGCCGGCATGCGACGAGGTGCGCCGCGTCGTCGTGCTGCGCATCGAGCCGGACCTCGACGACGCGGACGATGCCCTCGAGCCGGAGCGCCATCTCGCGCCGCTCGCGGCCGCGCTCGACGATGCCCTGCGCCATTGGCGTGGCCGCCAGTTCCCGGTTTCGGGGTGGTCGCTGGGAGCGGTGTTCGGCCTCGCCGACGACGGCGAGCAGGCGCCGCGCCGCGCCCTGATGGCCGCGCTGGAAGTCGCGGCGCTGCAGGCCTTCGGCCGCACGCGCATCGGCATCTGCGAGGGCAAGGCGCTGATCCGCCCCGAGGAGTCCCATCCGCTGGCCGGCAGCGCCCTGCCCGCGCTGGCCCAGCGGTTCGCGCTGTGCGGCGATCCCGGCGACGTCATCCTGGCATCCTCGCTGGCGGGAGAACTCGGCGTCCACGCGCGCTACGAGCCGCTGGCGCAGCGCCGCTTCACCGGCCTGAGCGGCAACCACGCGCCCTGCCGGCTGGTGGCCGCGCCCGACCTCGCCAACGGCCTCTTTCCGACGGCGTTCGCGACGCCCTTCGTCGGCCGCGGCGAAGAGCTTTCCCTCCTCGCCGCCGCCATCGACAGGGCGGGTCGCAACCGCCGCGCCGAGTTCCTCGAACTCGTCGGACCGGCGGGCAACGGCAAGTCGCGGCTGCTGGCCGAACTGGCGGCAAGGCATCGCGCGGCCGGCGGCGAGATCCGCTGGATCGCGCATCATCCCGAGCTGCGTCACGCTTCGCTCGGCGCGCTGCGCGAAGCCGTGCGCCAGCGCGTCGACGCGCTCGACGCGCAGGCGCCGGCCGAAAGGCTGGACCACTGGCTGGCGCGGGCCTTCCCGGCACGGCGCGAAACGCTGCGCGCGCCGCTGCGCGCCTTCCTCGGCCTTGGCGCCGGCGATGCGTCCGGCATGGCGGGACGCAGCATCGTCGATGCCTTGATCACCCTGCTGTTCTCGCCGTCGCGCAAGAGGCTTCCGGCGCTGCTCGTCTTCGACGACATGCACTGGGCCGACGAGGCCACGCGCGAACTGCTGCACATCGCGGTCCAGTCCTCGCCCGCCGTCCCGGTCCTCGCCGTGCTGGCCTGCCGCCCGGGCAGCGCGATCGACTGGCCGGAGGAGCGCGCGGCGGCGCGCCTGGACCTGCGCCCGCTGGCGGTGGAGGAGTCCCAGGCCCTGATCGCCGCCGTCGATCGCGACGGCAGCATCGGCACCGCCCGGCGCACCCAGCTGGCCAAGATGAGCGGCGGGCTGCCGCTGTGCGTCGAATACATGGCGCGCGCCGCGCGCGATCGGACCGTGTCCGACGCCTCGCTGTTCGGCGTGCTGCAAAGCGCACTCGACCGGCTGGGCGAAGACAAGCGGGTGATGCAGGCGGCATCGGTGTTCGGCGTCATCTTCCAGGGCGCGTCGCTGCAGGCCCTGCTGCCGGGCAGTTCATGCGACGCCGCCCTGCAGCGCGCCGAGCAGCTGTCGATCAGCAGCGCGCTCGGCGGCGACGTGCACGCGTTCCGCCACGCGCTGCTGCGCGACTGCGCCTACGGGAGCATTCCGCCGCGCCAGCGGCGCGACTGGCATCGCAGCGCGGCGGCGTGGCATGCGGCACAGCCGCATGCCGCGCAGACCGACATCGCGCAGCACTTCGAAGCGGCGGAAGCATGGCCCGAAGCGTATGAGCATTGGCGTCGCGCGGCCGAGGCCGCCTATATGGACGAGTTCGCCGGCGAAGCCAAGGAAGCCGCGGTGCGCGCCCTGGCGGCCGCCGGGAAGGGCGCCGAGCCGCTCGCGGCCGAGAGCAAGGCCGAGCTGGAACTGCTCGCGGGCTACGCCACGCTGATGACGGAAGGCTACGGCGCGAAGCACGCGCAGCGGTTCTTCGCCCCGTCGCTGGCAAGACGCAGCGGCGACCTGTCCGACGAAACCCTGTTCCGCGCCCTCTGCGGCATGGCCGCCGCCACGCCCACCGGCGGGCAGCAGATGCAGGACATCATGCAGCGCCTCGAGCGCATGGCGCGCACTCCCGCCCAGCGCATGATCGTGTGCTACGGCTACGGCAGCTTCCGCTTCTGGCGCGGCGAGTTCGCCGAGTCGGTGCGCAATCTCGAGGAAGCCATCCGCATCGGCGAAACGATCCCCGCGCGCGAGTGGCTGCGCTACTCGGCCGATCATCCGGCGATCGGCAGCCGCTGTCTGCTGGCGATCAATCTCGCCTTCTGCGGCGCCGGCACGGCCGGCGTGGAAGCCGCCGAGACGGCAATGGCGGATGCGCGGCGCGAAGGCCGCGCCCACGGCCTATGCTTCGCCTTCACCATGGCCGCGAGCGTCCACCGGATGCTGGATCGCCCGCAGGAAACCGAACGGCTCGCCGCAGCCGGCCTCAAGCTCGCCACGCAATGGCGCTTTCCGCTCTGGCAGGCCTACAACACCATGCAGGATCTCTGGGCCAAGGCGCGGCAGGGAAAGCTGCGCCTGGCGTCGACGTTCAAGCTGGTGTCGATGCATCGCGAGTTCGCAGTCGCCTCGCGCCTGAGCCCCGTCACGGCCCTGTGGTTCATCGCCGCCGTCTGCGAAGCGGCGCAGAACTGGACCCTGCTCGACGCCGTCACGGCCCGCGCTCTCCGGCTGATCGACACCGGCGGCGATCGCTATTGCCTGCCTGACCTGCTGCGTCAGAAGGCGGCCGCCAAGCTCGGACGCGGCGACGTCGAAGCCGCCGCGCGTCACTTCGAGGAAGCGCGCGCGCTCGGCGAGGCCATGGGCTGCCGCGGCCTCGAACCGCGCTTCGAACGCGACGCCGAGCGCATCGCGGCGGCGCGTGCGTGCCGCGAAGGGTTCGGTTCCCGGTGAAATCGATTGATGCTCCACTCTTGGTTAGCCATCCCACTATGCACCCGCCGCTTCTCGACGCTCTGCGCTCCTTCAAACAATCTGTCCTTCCGAAAGGAACACGCCTCTTCCATGGCTCGCGCGCGCAGAGCCCCCATACCGATCCGGTAGCGAGGAGATTGGAGGGAACTCGAAAGTGGCTATCCCAATCAGCCGAGTACGCCGTGAGCTACGCTTACGTCGATCAAGGCGATCTCGGATCGCGATTGCTATGGGTTTGTGAACTGGCGATCGATGTTCCCAGTTTGCACGGTAGCCAAGCATCTCTTGTGTCTGTATCGCCTTGGTCGTCGGCATTTCCTTGGGAATTTCCCGATGCCTTCCATGCCTATGTTGAAAACATATTGCCGGGTGGAGGGCCGAGAGCTTTGCTTGACCATCAGCGATGCAGCCTGTTCAAGGAAGTTTTGGTCACTTTGCCTGCCACGGCGCTGACGGTAGTCGATATCGTCGATCTGCCAACCGAGAAGCCCGATGCAGAATTGCTTGCCAGAGAACAATTTCGCTGCTGAGCTGAAGATGGCTTGTTCGCAAACACGTTCGCCAGGCCTGTGTCGGGTTAATGTCGGGCTGTTGTCGTCACGACAGATATTGATTTGGGAGAGCATTTTCTCGTCTTAAACAAACACGAGGAATGCGTCATGAGGATGAATATCTCTGGTGAAAACGTCAAACGTCTCAGGCTTGAGCGTGGCTGGACGCAAGAGCAACCAGCCGCCTTGTCGGGGAGAAACGTCCGCACGATCCAGCGTGGCCACCGAGGGCGACGACCTTCTTTACTACAGCCGTCTCACCACCGGGAACGACATCGTCAACGTCTTCGATGGTTCCCACATGTACCGCTTCTCGAATGAAGATCCGCGCACCGAAGACGACGCTGAATACCTTGCGTGGATCTTCTCCCAAATCCACGATTACTCCGAAATTTGGGGCGACGTCGAGCCTGGATCGAGAGTGAAGGCCATCTACGAATTCGGCGAAATGCTGAAAGAGATGGAAGCAAAAGGAATCTGGCTCTTTGGCCTTCGGACAAAGCGTGCCACTGCGCCCCCCCACCAGGGACGGAGCAGGAAAACCGTTCGATGCAAAGGTGGCCAACTTCCATCTCGCCTACGCCGATAGCGAGAAGATCATCGTCCTAAACGCTCGCCAGTAGTAGATGCAATCCCTCCGACGCCAACGACGGCTGCGGCGGGGCGGGGTAGGGCCGATTTCGCGACCGCCGCGGCGGCGGCGTGCTGGACGGGGAAGTCCGGCCGCGTTGTCCGAGCGAAGCGAGTTTAGCGGACGGCCGGCCAGCGCGTCGACGCCGCGGGAACCCCGAAGGGGCGGGAGCACATGAGGCCCTGCCCCGCCCCGCCGCGGCCGGCGCTCCGAGCGAGTGTCTTCCCTTGCTTTTAACTGGCAAAATCCGTTCGTGAAGATCAACCCGACAACGAATCGCCGTTTCGCAGCATTGCGAGGTGGAACGATGAAAACCCTGATTCTTGATGTGCGGGCACCCGCCGAGGCGATGGCGGATTTCGCGCAAGGCTGGAAGACGGGCAAGTCCCAGAAATCCGCGCGCATCAGCTTCGCTTCGCCGGAGTTGCTGTGGCGCGTCTTGACCCAGAAGCGCTGGGAGTTGCTCAAGGCGCTCTGCGGGGCGGGGCCGGTTTCGATTCGGGAGGCCGCGCGCCGCGTAGGCCGCGACGTCAAGGCGGTTCATGGCGACGTCACGGCGCTTCTCGATGCCGGTTTGCTTAATCGCAACGACGATGGACGAATCGTATTTCCGTTCGATGCCGTGAAAGTCGAGTTCCTGCTTCAGGCCGCATAGTGAAATCCGCAACCCGCAACATCGCCCTGCTCTCCCTCTGTCAAGGCCTGCTGCTCACGCACGGCGTCTCGATGGTCGCCGTCACCGGCCTCGCGGGTCGCACGCTGGCGCCGGACCCGAGCTTCGCGACGCTGCCGCTGACCGCCTACGTCATCGGCGGCGCGCTCAGCACCTTGCCTGCGGCCTTCCTGATGCGCCGCTTCGGCCGCCGCGCGGGCTTCTCGGTCGGCGCGTTGCTCGGCTGCTTCGGCGCGCTGCTGTGCGGGCTGGCGGTGTGGCAGGCGACGTTCGCGCTGCTGTGCCTCGGCGCGGCTATCTGCGGCGCCTACATGGCATTCGGCCAGGAGTACCGCTTCGCGGCGGCCGATGCGGCCGAGCCGCGGCTTGCCAGCCGCGCGATCTCCTTCACGCTGGCCGGCGGGATTCTCGGCGGCGTCTTCGGGCCCTGGGCCAGCACGCATACGCGCCATCTGCTGGAGCCGGCCTATCTCGGCACTTATCTCTCGCTCGCGGCGATCGCGCTGGTGGCGCTGGCCTTCATCAGCCGGCTCGACATTCCGCCGCTCTCGGCGACGCAGCGCAGCCACAGCGGCCGGCCCCTGGGCAAGATCGCGCGGCAGCCGGCCTACCTGCTCGCCGTGCTGGCGGCGGCATCCGGCTACGGCATCATGAACCTGCTGATGACGGCGACGCCGCTGGCGATGGACATCTGCACGCACTCTTACGCCGACACCGCGCTGGTGCTCGAGTGGCACGTCATCGGCATGTTCGCGCCTTCGTTCTTCACCGGCGACCTGATCAAGCGCTTCGGGGTGCTGAAGATCATCGGGCTGGGCGCCGCGCTCAACGCCGCGTGCGTCGCCACCGCACTCTCGGGCGTTTCGGTGATGCACTTCTGGTGGGCGCTGTTCCTGCTCGGCGTCGGCTGGAACTTCATGTTCATCGGCGGCACCACGCTGCTCACCGAGACCTACGCGCCGGAGGAAAAGGCCAAGGCGCAGGGCACCAACGACTTCGTGGTGTTCGCGATCCAGGGCATCACCTCCCTGTCCTCGGGCATCCTGATCTCGCGCCAGGGCTGGGAGACGCTCAACCTGTTCGCTCTGCCGGCCATCGCCTTCACCGCAGCGGCGACGCTGGCCTACGGCTGGAGCCGGCGGGCCTCACTGCGCGGCGCGGTCGATCGCGCGTAGCGTATCGCGCACGGCGTCCTGCCAGGGACCGCCGAGCGCCAGCGCCTTTTGCGCCGCGGCGCGCGCCTCCTCGCGGCGGCCCAGCGCGTTCAGCGCGAAAGCGAGATCGTTGAGCGCCGCGACATTATCGGGCTGCAGCGCGACGGCGCGCGCGAACGCATCGGCCGCCGCGGCGGCGTCGCCGCTCGCATAGGCGCCGTTGCCCAGACCCAGGAGCAGCGCCAGATCGTTCGGCCAGCGCTCCGCTGCCGCCGCATACACCGGGCGCGCCGCCGCCGCGCCGCTGGCCCCCGCCGATCGACCCTTCCGATCCCGCGCCGCGGCAGGAACCTACCGGCCCGCGGCGCACTCCAACCTTCGCAGCGAATGGGAGCCCTCTCTTGCCGTCGGCGCGCAAACGGGGGATTTACGGCGGCAGCCGCCACGA
>DAIDAU010000043.1 GCA_027310465.1 Rhodocyclaceae bacterium | reverse complement strand
CCCAATAGCCGTCAAGGCGGCCGGCGGCGACGAAGGCGAGGTCGAGGGAGGCGGCGCCGAAGCGGCGCAGGCCTGCGACGCGGTCCTGGATCGCGGTCATCTCGCGGCGGAATTCCTCGTGGTCGCCGCGGCCGATATGGGGCAGGCCGCAGGCCACCACGCATTCGTTGAGCTGGCGGCGGCCGGCGACGCGCAGGCGCTGGTCGTTGAGGAAGGCGCCCTTGCCGCGCTCGGCGATGTAGAGCTCGTCATTGGCGGGGTTGTAGATCACGCCGGCGATGATCGTGCCCTCGCGCGACAGGCCGATCGAGATCGCGAATTGCGGGATGCCGTGCAGGAAGTTGGTGGTGCCGTCGAGCGGATCGACGATCCAGGTGTGGCTCTTGTCGCTGCCCTCGCGGGTGCCGCCTTCCTCGCCGATGAAGCCGTAGCCGGGGCGGGCCTTGGCGAGGTCCTGGTACAGGATCTCCTCGGCGCGCTTGTCCGCGAGCGAGACGAAATTCGCCGGCCCCTTCAGCGAGACCTGCAGATGCTCGATCTCGCCGAGATCGCGCTTGAGGCTGCGGCCGGCGCGGCGCGCGGCCTTGACCATGACGTTGATAGTGGCGGAGTACAGCATGGGCTTTCGGTCTTGATCGGGGGAGAAAGGCGAGAAATCGCGCCTGTTTGGGGGATTGGGTGCCCTGCGAGAGCTCTCAGGTCAAGTCATTTGGCCCCGAGCCATTTTTTGGCGGCGGCCTCCGCCTTGGCCCGGTCCTCGGCCGGCAAATCGGACAATTGCTTGTCGAGCTCCGGGTCGCCCTTGCCGGCGGTCTTGGCCACCAGGTGCCATTTGAAGCCTTCGACCTTGTCCATGGGTGTGCCCACGCCGTTGATCAGCACCCAGGCCAGCCGGTTCTGCGCGATCGCGCTGCCCTGGCGGGAGGCCTTGCGGAGCAGGGCGACGGCGGCCGGCTGGTTCTTCGGCGTGCCGGTGCCGTTGAACATGGCGATGGCATATTCGACCTCGGCATCGACATTGTCGGCGAGCGAGGCGGCCTGCAGCAGCCGCACCGCGCGTTCCGGGTCCTTCGGCACGCCGGTGCCTTCCTTGTAGAAGGTCGCGAGCGCGTATTGCGCCTCGGGCAGGCCGGCATCGGCGGCCTGGCGCAGCAGCTCGGCGGAGCGCCTGACGTCCTGCGGCAGGGTCTGGCCGTCGAGGTAGAGCAGCGCGAGGTTATAGGCGGCCTTGGGTTCGCCGAGCTTGGCGGCGGACGCCATCAGCTTGACCGCCTCGTTCTTGTCGAGCGAGCCGCCGCGGCCGGAGATGCGCAGCATGGCCAGCGCGAACATCGCCTCGCGGTCGCCGGCATCCGCGGCGCGCTTGTACCATTCGGCGGCCTTGGCGTAGTCGCGCCGGATCCCCATGGCGTTGGAATAGAGCTCGCCGAGCATGGTCATCGCCTTGGGATCGCCGGCTTGCGCGCGCGCCGTGGCGAGGTCGAACGCGGTCTTGTACTGGCCGCGCTGATAGGCGCCGTACACGAGGTCGGCGTTGGAATTGTCGGTCGGCGGCGCCGGGATTACGGTCGGGGTCGGCGTCGGCTTGGAGGAGGGAGCCGGCTTGGGC
>DAIDAU010000067.1 GCA_027310465.1 Rhodocyclaceae bacterium | reverse complement strand
CGGCCGATCGGCACCATCGAGTCGATGGACTTCAGGCCCGTCTGTACCGGCTGCGACACCGACTTGCGCCAGATCACGCCCGGCGCGACTTTTTCGATCTTGTCGGTCGACTTGGCGTTGATCGGGCCCTTGCCGTCGATCGGCTGGCCCAGGGCGTTCACCACGCGGCCGAGCAGTTCGGGGCCGACCGGCACTTCCAGGATGCGGCCGGTAGTCTTGACCACGTCGCCTTCGGTGATGTGCTCGTATTCGCCGAGCACCACGGCGCCGACGGAGTCGCGTTCGAGGTTGAGCGCCATGCCGTAGGTGTTGCCGGGGAATTCCAGCATTTCGCCCTGCATGACGCCGGCCAAGCCGTGTACGCGGCAGATGCCGTCGGTCACGGACACCACCGTGCCCTGCGTGCGCAGGTCGGCGTCGGCCTTGAGGTTTTGAATCTTGGACTTGATCAGTTCGCTGATTTCGGATGGGTTGAGCTGCATGTAAAGCTCCTTAATTCCTGAGGGCCGTGGCCATGGCTTCGAGCCTGCCGCGCACGGAGACATCGAGCATCTGGTCGCCGACGACGACTTTGACGCCGCCGATGAGTTCGGGGTCGACCTGGATCTCGAGGCTGAGTTTCGACTTGAAGTGCGCTTCGAGCATCGGCTGCAAGTCGCGGGTCTGCTTGTCGTCGAGCGGGAACGCGCTGACCACCACGGCGTCCTTGACGCCCTCTTCCGCGCTCTTCAGGTTCTCGAAGAAGTCGGCGATCTCGGGCAGCACGGAGAGGCGATTGTTGGTGGCGAGCAGCTGGATGAAATTGGCCAGGTCGCCATCGACGTCCTTGCCGAGCAGGGACTTGATGACATCCGCCTTCTGCGCCGCAGTCGGCGCGGGGTCGGCGATGCACGCGGCGACGTCGGGGTTTCCGACGTAGGCAGCGAGCGACGCGAGCCGTCCGGACCAGGCCGAAAGCTGACCCTTCTCCTTCGCCAGGCGGAACACCGCCTCGGCGTAGGGACGTGCGATGGTGACGAGTTCGGCCATTCGATCAAAGCTCCTGCTTGAGCGCCGACAGCATGTCGGCGTGCGCAGCGGCATTCACTTCGCGGCGCAGGATCTTCTCGGCACCGGCGACGGCCAGTTCGGCGACGCGCTCGCGCAGCGCGGAACGCGCGCGCTCGGCTTCCTGCTCGAGCTCGGCCAGCTTGGCGTTGTAGACCTTCTCGGCCTCGACCTTGGCGGCGTCCTTGGCGTCCTCGACGATGCGGCGCGCCTGCTTGTCGGCTTCGGCGGTGATGCCGGCGGCGCGGTCCTTGGCCTCGCGCAGCGCGTCGGCGGAACGCTTGGCGGCGAGCTCGAGGTCGTGCTTGCCGCGCTCGGCGGCGGCGAGGCCGTCGGCGATCTGCTGCTGCCGGTCGGCCATGGCCTTCTGCAGCGGCGGCCAGATGAACTTCATCGTGATCCAGATGAAGATGGCGAACCAAATCATCTGGCCGATGAGGGTTGCGTTGATGCTCACGCTAATCTCCTGGTTGGACGGGTTTCAACCGGTCAAAAGCTTAGTGAGGCTGGACGAGCGCGATGAACGGGTTGGCGAACAGCAGGAACAGGGCGATACCGACGCCGATCATGGTCACCGCGTCGAGCAGACCGGCGACGATGAACATCTTGACCTGCAGCGTGGGGATCATTTCGGGCTGGCGCGCAGCGCCTTCCAGGAAACGGCCGCCGAGGATACCGAAGCCGATGGCGGTGCCGAGAGCGCCGGCGCCGATCAGGATCGCGACGGCGATGGCAGTGTTACCCAGCAGCACGGAAAGTTCCATTTGATACTCCTTTGAGATCGAGGGTTGGTTACGAAAAGATTAGTGGGATTCGGATGCCATCGACATATAGACGATGGTCAGCATCATGAAGACGAAGGCCTGCAGCGTGATGATCAGGATGTGGAACAGCTCCCAAGGCAGCGCCAGCGGCAGCTGCCAGATGCCGACCAGGCCGATCAGGATGAACACCATCTCGCCGGCGTACATGTTGCCGAACAGACGCAAGGAAAGGGAGATCGGCTTGGCGACGTCTTCGATGATGCGGAACAGGAGGTTGACCGGCGCCAGCTTGGCGCCGAAAGGCACCGTAAGGACTTCATGCATGAAGCCGCCGAAGCCCTTCACCTTGAAGTTCAGGAAGATCATGATGACGAACACCGTGATCGACATCGCGAAGGTGAGGTTGGGATCGGTGGTCGGCACGAACTTGAACGGCAGGTGCTCGTTGCCGGTGGCATGCTGGGCGGCCCAGGGCAGGAAGTCGACCGGCACCAGGTCCATGGCGTTCATCGAGAACACCCAGATGAAGATGGTGATGGCCAGCGGGGCAATCAGCGGGTTGTTGCCGTGGTAGGTGTCCTTGACCTGCTGATTGACGAAGGAGAGCACCATCTCGAAGAAGTTCTGCCAGCCCTTCGGCACGCCGCTGGTGGCGCGGTTGGCGATCACGGCCAGGGAGACGAAGACGGCGAGGCCGATGAGGCCGGACACGATCAGCGTGTCGAGATGGAAGGTCCAGAAGCCGGAACCGACCTTGAAATTGGTCAGGTGGTGGGTGATGTAGGAAGTTGCGGTCAGCGGTTCGCCGTGTTCAGCAGACATTGTCAATTCCGTGTTTTAAGCAGCGCCACCCAATAGACGGCAGCAGTCAACGCGAAGCCCAAAAAAAGCGGCAAAGCCGCTAACTCCTTGAATTCCTTAAACGCGAGGGCGAAACCGCCGAGGATGACCGCAAACTTGTACGTCTCCCCGAGCAGTTGCGCCCGGTACAGCTTGGCCGGGTCCTGCTCACCCTGGCAGAAAGCGCGCCAGATGTAGGCAAGAGCACCGAGTACTCCGATACCACCGCCGATGAGTGCTGAAACAGCCGCGTTGGCTCCGGCAAACAGGCCCGCGATCGCCGCGGCGCACAAAGCCATGACGCATTGCCACTTCAACAACCACCTTAATTCAGGACGCACACTGGCCCCAAAAAACTTACTAATGATAGCACCAAGGTAAGTCTCATACAAGAGTCGAATGCTGCCAGTGCACATACTGCGCTTATTGCCGGCGCAGGCGTTCCAGCAGGCCATCCAGCTGTTCGAGGCTGCCGAACTTGATGGTCAGGGCGCCCGCGCCCTTGCGGTTCGCCGCGATCTTCACGGTGGCGCCGAGCGCGTCGGAAAGGTCCTCTTCGAGGCGCAGCAGGTCGCGGTCGACGCTCTTGACCGCCTTGCCGTTCTTCGGCTGATGCGGATTGAGTTCGCGTGCCGCGAGCTTCTCCGCCTCGCGCACCGAGTAGCCTTTTTCGACGATCAGCGCGGCGACGCGGCCCTGCTCCGTTTTCGGCAGCGGCAGCAAGGCGCGCGCGTGGCCCATTTCGATATCGCCCGCCATCAGCATGTCCTGCGCCGGCTTGGCCAGCTGCAGCAGGCGCAGCAGGTTGGAGGCGGCGGGACGCGAGCGGCCGACGGCGTCGGCGGCCTGCTGGTGCGTCATGCCGAATTCATCGATGAGACGCTGCAGGC
The DNA here is from genome assembly GCA_027310465.1 of Rhodocyclaceae bacterium. Taxonomy (GTDB): domain Bacteria; phylum Pseudomonadota; class Gammaproteobacteria; order Burkholderiales; family Rhodocyclaceae; genus Nitricoxidireducens. The sequence goes on along the minus strand of DAIDAU010000067.1, from coordinate 17,174 downwards.
CCGCCGCTTCCTCCAGCGGATTGAGATCCTCGCGCTGGATGTTCTCGATCAGCGACATCGCCAGCGCGGCATCGTCCGGAATCTCGCGCACCAGCACCGGCACGCTCGCCAGGCCGGCGATCTGCGAAGCGCGCCAGCGGCGTTCGCCGGCGATGATCTCGTAGCGATCCTTGCCGATCGGCCGCACCGAGATCGGCTGGATCAGGCCCTGCGCCTTGATCGACGCCGCCAGCTCCTCGAGCGAGCCCGGATCCATGCGCGTGCGCGGCTGGTACTTGCCGGGCTGCAGCGCATTGACCGGCAGGCTGTCCTGGCGCTGGCTTTCGGGCGCATTGTTGGCGGCCAGCAGGGCGTCGAGGCCGCGTCCGAGGCCTTTCATCTTGGGGGGGGTCATGTCATTCCTTCCAGTTCTGGACGCGCTCGATCATCTCGGTGGCGAACGCGAGATAGGCCTGAGCGCCTTTGGCGGCCTTGTCGAAAACCACGCCGGGCATGCCGTAGCTGGGCGCCTCGGCGAGACGGACGTTGCGCGGCACCAGCGTCTTGAACACCTTGTCGCCGAAGTGCTCCTCGAGCTGCGCGGAAACCTGGTTGGAGAGCGTCGAGCGCGGGTCGAACATCACGCGCAGCAGCCCGATGATCTTGAGGTCGCGGTTGAGGTTGGCGTGCACCTTCTTGATGGTGTTGACCAGGTCGGAAAGCCCTTCCAGCGCATAGTATTCGCATTGCATCGGTATGATGACGCCATGCGCCGCGCACAGGCCGTTGAGCGTCAGCAGCGACAGCGACGGCGGGCAATCGATCAGCACGAAGTCATAGTCGCCGGCGTGCGCGGCAAGCGCTTCCTTGAGGCGCGACTCGCGCCGGTCCAGCTCGACCAGTTCGATCTCGGCGCCGGCCAGATCGCGGTTGGCCGGCAGGACGTCGAAGTTGCCCGAGGGCGACGGCGCGCGCGCATCGCGGAGGCCGGCGAGGCCCACCAGCACCTGATACACCGAGCAGGCGAGCCCGCCCTTGTCGACGCCGCTGCCCATCGTCGAATTGCCCTGCGGATCGAGGTCCACCAGCAGCGTGCGCTGGCCCTGCAGGGCGAGCGCCGCAGCGAGGTTGACGGAGGTGGTCGTCTTGCCGACGCCGCCTTTCTGATTGGCGATCGCGAATATATGCACTTCAGCCCCTCTCCAGAACGATCAAATGTCTTTGCGCCTCCAGCCCCGGCACCGCCAGCCGATGCACGGCCGCCGCGCGCCAGCCCGCGGGCAAGGCCGCGATCTCGTCGGCCGGCACAGTCCCCTTCATCGCCAGCAGGCGCCCTTCCCGGCCGACCAGGCGATCGGTCAGCCGCACGAATTCCGCGAGGCTCGAGAAGGCGCGCGAAGTCACGGCGTCGAACTGCACCCCCGGCTCCATGGCTTCGACGCGGCCGCAGTGAACGCTCGCATTGGCGAGCCCCAGCTCGATCTTGGCCTGCTGCTGGAAGGCGGCCTTCTTCTGGCTGGCTTCGATCGATACGACCTCGAGATCGGGGCGCGCGACCGCCAGCACGAGGCCGGGCAGGCCGGCGCCACTGCCGACGTCGGCCAGGCGGCGCGGCGCGCCGAGATGCGGCAGGATCGCCAGCGAGTCGAGCAGGTGATGGGTGACCATCTCCGCTTCGTCGTGCACCGCCGTCAGGTTGTAGGTGCGATTCCACTTCGCCAGCAGCGCGACGTAGGCCAGCAGCCTGTCCGCGGCGCCGTCCGGCAGCGCGAGGCCGAGCGCACGGATGCCCGTGGCGAGAATCTCCGCCGGCGTCATGCGCGCTTCTTCCCCGGTGCCGGCGCATGCTTCTTCAAATGGACCAGCAGCAGCGAAATCGCCGCCGGCGTCACCCCCTGCATGCGCGACGCCTGGCCCACCGTCTGCGGCCGCTGCTCGGCGAGGCGCTGGCGGACTTCGATCGATAGGCCGCGCACCGTCGCGTAGTCGATGTCCTCGGGGATCGCCAGCGACTCGGCTCCCTGCGCCTTCTCGACTTCCTCCTGCTGGCGCTCGATGTAGCCCGAGTACTTGGCCTGGCTCTCGACCTGCTCGGCGACCTTCGGGTCGCCCTCCCCCTCGCCGGCTCCCGGCAGGGTCATCAGGGATGCGTAGCTGACGTCGGGCCGGCGCAGCAGATCGAACAGACGGTACTCGCGCTCCATCGGCTTGCCCAGGACGCGGACGGCATCCGCCTCCGGCAGGATGCGCGGATTGACCCAGACCGACTTGAGCCGCTCGACCTCACGCGCGATGGCGTCGCGCTTGCGGTTGAAGACCTCCCAGCGGTGGTCGTCGACCAGGCCGAGCTGGCGCCCGATTTCCGTCAGGCGCAGGTCCGCGTTGTCCTCGCGCAGGCTCAGGCGGTACTCGGCGCGGCTGGTGAACATCCGGTAGGGCTCGGAGACGCCGCGCGTGATAAGGTCGTCGACCAGGACGCCGAGATACGCCTGGTCGCGGCGCGGACACCACGGCTCCTCGCCGCGCACCGAGCGCGCCGCGTTGATGCCGGCGAGCAAGCCTTGCGCAGCCGCCTCCTCGTAGCCGGTGGTGCCGTTGATCTGGCCGGCGAAGTAAAGTCCGCGAATGGCCTTGGTCTCGAGCGACGCCTTCAGGCTGCGCGGATCGAAGTAGTCGTACTCGATCGCGTAGCCGGGGCGCAGGATGTGGGCGTTCTCCAGCCCGCGGATCGAGCGCACCAAGGCCAGCTGGACGTCGAACGGCAGGCTGGTCGAAACGCCTTGCGGATAGATCTCGTGGGTGTCGAGCCCCTCGGGCTCCATGAACACCTGGTGGCTGTCCTTGCCCGCGAACTTATGGATCTTGTCCTCGATCGACGGGCAGTAGCGCGGACCGACGCCTTCGATGACGCCGGTGAACATCGGCGAGCGGTCGAGCCCGCCGCGAATGATTTCGTGGGTGCGCAGGTTGGTGTGCGTAATCCAGCACGGAATCTGGGGCGGGTGCTGCTCCGGCCGGCCGAGGAAGGAAAACACCGGCACCGGGTCGTCGCCCGGCTGGCGCTCCATCACCGAGAAATCGATGCTGCGGCCATCGAGGCGTGGCGGCGTGCCGGTCTTCAGACGCCCCGCCGGCAACTTGAGCTCGCGCAGGCGCTCGGCCAGCGAGAGCGACGGCGGATCGCCGAAACGGCCGGCGCGGTAGTTCTCCAGACCGACGTGCACCAGGCCATTGAGGAAGGTGCCGGCGGTCAGCACCACCGCCGAGGCCTCGAAGCGAATGCCGAGTTGGGTGACCACGCCGGTCACGCGGTCGCCCTCGACGGTCAGATCGTCGGCCGCCTGCTGGAACAGCGTGAGATCGACCTGGTTTTCGAGCCGCTTGCGGATCGCCGCCTTGTAAAGCGAGCGGTCGGCCTGCGCGCGCGTGGCCCGCACGGCGGGCCCCTTCGAGGCGTTGAGGATGCGGAACTGGATGCCGGCCTCGTCGGTGGCCGCCGCCATGGCGCCGCCGAGGGCGTCGACCTCTTTCACCAGATGGCCCTTGCCGATGCCACCGATCGACGGATTGCAGGACATCGCCCCGAGCGTCTCGATGTTGTGCGTCAGCAGCAGCGTCTTGGCGCCGCTTCGCGCGGATGCCAGCGCGGCCTCGGTGCCGGCATGGCCGCCGCCGATCACGATGACGTCAAAGCGAGCTGGAAACCTCATCGACCTGTATCAGCGAGCTGCGAAGAAGGCTAACGCGCGCGAAGCGCGGGTCATGCCGAAACCAAAGCGAATGGGAAATGACATCGGGAGCGCCGCGCGAAAGAGGCGCAATCATACGCTCGTCGTTAAGAAAATTAAATCCGCAGCCATCGAATGTTTCACGTGAAACCGCAAGCCCCTGGTTTCACGTGAAACATTTCAGCCATAAAGCAGCCAGCGTGAGCGCGCTAATGCTTCCCGCCAAGCCCCAGGTAGCTTTCGATCACGCGCGGATCATCTTCGAGATCGTCGCTCGGCCCCTCGAGCGCAATCTCGCCCGTCTCCAGCACGTAGCCGTAGTCGGCGATCTGCAGCGCCGCCCGCGCGTTCTGTTCCACGAGCAGCACCGCCACTCCGGTCTTCTTCAGCGCGGCGACGATGTGGAAGATCTCGCGCACGATCAGCGGTGCCAGACCCAGGCTCGGCTCGTCGAGCAGCAGCAGCTTGGGCTTGCCCATCAGCGCCCTTCCCACCGCCAGCATCTGGCGCTCGCCGCCCGAGAGCGTGCTGGCGCGCTGGCCGCGCCGCTCGCCGAGCCGCGGGAAAGTCGCATAGACCTGCTCCATGGTCTCCCGCTCGTCGCGAAAGCCCATGCGCCGCCGCATGAACGCGCCGAGCAGCAGGTTGTCCTCGACGCTCATCTCGCCGAACAGCTCGCGCTTTTCCGGCACCAGCCCCGCCCCCGCCGCCACCATGCGCTCGACCTCGATGTCGCGCTGCGCGGTACCGAGGAACTCCACCCGCCCGCGCGTATGCGGCAGCAGCCCCATGACGGCGCCGAGCAGCGTCGTCTTGCCCGCGCCGTTGGGTCCGATGACCGTGACGATCTGGCCGGGACACACCTTGATCGACACATGATGGAGCGCCTCCACCTTGCCGTAGGAGACGCACAGATCGCTGACGTCGAGGATCGGCTGCTCCATCGTCAATCCACTCCGCCCAGATAGGCCTCGATCACGCCAGGGTCGTTCTGCACTTCCTCCGGCACACCTTCGGCGATCTTCTGGCCGAATTCCATAACCGCCACGCGGTCGGCGAGCCCCATGACGAAATCCATGTCGTGCTCCACCAGCAGGATGCCCATGCCCTCCCCCCGCAGCTTGCGCAGCAGCTCGGCCAGCGCCTGCTTCTCGAGATAGCGCAGGCCGGCCGCCGGCTCGTCGAGCAGCAGCAGGTTCGGATCGCCGGCCAGGGCGCGCGCGATCTCGACGATGCGCTGCTTGCCGAGCGCCAGCGAGCCGGCCTGGGCGAACATGTGCTCGGCCAGTCCGACGCGCTCGATCTGCCGCGCCGCCTCGGCGAGCAGCCGCGCCTCCTCGGCCCGCTCGGCATGCAGCACCGCCGCCGCCACGCCACGCCGCCCACGCAGATGGGCGCCGATGGCGACGTTCTCGAGCACGCTCATCGCCGGCAGCAGCCGGACGTGCTGGAACGTGCGCCCCATGCCCCGCTGCGCGATGCGCCGCGCCTCGAGGCCGTCGATGCGCTCGCCGCAGTAGCGCACCTCGCCCGAGGTCGGCTCGGTCACGCCGGAGACGAGGTTGAACATGGTGCTCTTGCCCGCCCCGTTCGGCCCGATCAGTGCCATGATCTCGCCGGCCTTGACGGTGATGCTCATGCGATCGTTGGCCACCAGCCCGCCGAACTCCTTGACCACGTCGACGGCTTCGAGCAGCACCGTCCCGGCCGGCGCCGGCGCACGGCGCGACAGCGGCTCCGCCGCGGGCACCGCCGTCCGCTCCCCTGCCCCCTCCGGAACGAGCTTCGCCAGCAGCGGCCAGAGGCCGTCGCGCGCCCGGTGCAGCACGAAGATCATCAGCAGGCCGAACACGATGATCTCGAAGTTGCCCGTCGTGCCGAGCACCTCCGGCAGCCAGTCCTGCAGCCACTGCTTCAGCAGGGTGACGAGGCTGGCGCCGACGACCGCGCCCCAGACGTGCGCCGCGCCGCCGATGACCGCCATGAACAGGTACTCGATGCCGATCTGCAGGCCGAAGGGCGTCGGATTGACGAAGCGCTGCAAGTGCGCATAGAGCCAGCCCGACACGCAGGCATACAAGGCGGCGATGACGAACACCACCATCTTCGAGCGCGCCGTATCGACGCCCATCGACTCGGCCATGATGGTGCCGCCCTTGAGCGCCCGGATCGCCCGTCCTTCGCGCGAGTCGAGCAGGTTGCCGGTCAGCCAGATCGCCCCGAGCAGCGCCGCCCAGATCAGGTAGTAGAAGTGGTGGGTGTCGGCCAGCTCGAAGCCGAACAGGCTGAGCGCCGGCACGCCGGTGATGCCCGTATAGCCGCCGAGGAAGCCGAGGTTGCCGAACAGGAAATACAGCGAGATTCCCCAGGCGATGGTGCCCAGCGGCAGATAATGTCCGGACAGGCGCAGCGTCACCGCACCGAGCAGCCAGGCGACCGCCGCCGTCACGAGCAGGCCCGCGGCCAGCGCCAGCCAGGGCGAGCTGCCGAACAGCGCGAGCGCCGCCGGCAGGTCCTGGGTCGTCGTCAGATAAGCCGTGGTGTAGGCGCCGACCCCGACGAAAGCCGCCTGCCCGAAGGACGTCAGCCCGCCGACGCCGGTGAGCAGCACCAGCCCCAGCGCCACCAGCCCGTACAGGCCGATGTAGTTGAGCAGCGTGACGTAGAACTCCGGCAGGATCGCCGGGCCGAGCGCCAGAAAGGCGAGGAAGACGGCGAGGACGACGCGAGGACCCACTTACTCGTCCTCCTCGACGTGGTGCGTGGTCAGCGAGCGCCAGACGAGCACCGGAATAATCATAGTAAAAACAATTACTTCCTTGAATGCCGAGGCCCAGAAGGAGGAGAACGACTCGAGCAGCCCGACCAGCACCGCGCCGGCCGCCGCCACCGGATAGCTCGCCATGCCGCCGACGATCGCGCCGACGAAGCCCTTGAGGCCGATCAGGAAGCCGGTGTCGTAGTAGACGGTGGTGATCGGCGCGATCAGGATGCCCGACAGCGCGCCGATACCCACCGCCAGCAGGAACGACAGCTTGCCGGCCATCGTCGTCGAGATGCCCATCAGCCGGGCTCCCGTGCGATTGATCGCCGTCGCCCGCAGCGCCTTGCCGTAGAGCGTGCGCTCGAAGAACACGTAGAGCACGACGATCAGCGCCGCGCTCGCCGCCACGACCCACAACGACTGCCCGTTCACCATCAGGTCGCCGAGCTGGAAGCTCGCGTCGGAGAACGGCGTCGTGCGCGAGCCCTCGGCGCCGAAGAACAGCAGGCCCAGCCCGACCAGCGCCATATGGATCGCCACCGAGACGATCAGCAGCACCAGCACGCTCGCCTCGGCCAGCGGCTGGTAGGCGAGCCGGTAGATCATCGGTCCGAGCGGCACCACCACCGCCATCGCGAACAGCACCTGCAGTGCAAGCGGCCACTCCTGCGGCGCGCCATAGCGGATTGCGGCGCCGACGAGCAACGGATAGGCGAGATTCCAGCCGACCACCTGCAGAATGCGGCGCGGGCGCCGCGACTGCCACGCGCTGAAGCTGTCGATGGCCGCGACGGCGACGCCCATGCCGATCAGCAGCCACAGCGTGCCCGGCGTCTTGCCCGCCTGGAAACTCGCCAGGGTCAGCGCCCCGAAGGCGACGAATTCGCCCTGCGGGATGAAGATTACGCGGGTGACGGCGAACACCAGCACCAACGCCAGCGCCAGCAGCGCATAGACGGCGCCGTTTACGATGCCGTCCTGGCCGAGCAACAAAGCGATCTGCAGATCCATGGCGTTTCCGATAACGAACAAGGGCGCCCGCAGGCGCCCTTGCTCAGGGTGGCGGCTCTCGTTACTGCTGCAATTTCCACGCGCCGTTTTGGCTACGGCGTAACGCGCGTCCTTGGCGCGCGTTAGCCTTCGCCGAAACGTCGCGCGAAAAGAAGCGATTCATCTACTGCAATTTCCACGCGCCGTTTTCGATCTTCACCATGACGCGGGCGCGCTGGTCGAAGCCGAGGTGGTCCGTCGGCGACATGTTGGAAATGCCGTGGGCCAGGGTCACATTCTTCAGGCCTTCGATCGCGTCGCGCAGCGCGGCGCGGAATTCCTTGGAGCCCGGCTTCGCCTTCTTGAGAGCCACCGGGATGGCGTCGAAGAGCAGGCGGCTGGCGTCCCAGGCGTGGGCGCCGAAGGTCGACACCGAGCCCTTGCCGTAGGCCTTCTCGTACTTGGTGACGTAGTCCAGCGCGACCTTTTTGATCGGGTTGCTGTCCGGCAGCTGCGCCGCCACCAGCACCGGGCCGGCCGGCAGGAAGGTGCCCTCGACGTTCTTGCCGACGACGCGCAGGAAGTCGTTGTTGGCGACGCCATGCGTCTGATAGAACTTGCCCTTGTAGCCGCGCTCCATCAGCGCCACCTGCGGCAGCGCCGCCGGTGTGCCGGAACCGGCGATCAGCACCGCGTCCGGCTTGGCCGACATGATCTTCAGCACCTGGCCGGTCACCGAGGTGTCGGCGCGGTTGTAGCGCTCGTTGGCGACGATCTGCAGGTGGCGTGCCTCGGCGACCTTGGCGAACTCGTTGTACCAGCCTTCGCCGTAGGCGTCGGAGAAGCCGATGAAGGCCACCGTCTTCACGCCGTGCGTGGTCATGTGCTCGACGATGGCGGTCGACATCTGCACGTCGTTCTGCGGCGTCTTGAACACCCACTTCACCTTCGGATTGGCCGGATCGACGATCTTCGACGACGCCGCCATCGAGATCATCGGCGTCTCGCCCTCGGCGACGACGTCGATCATGGCGAGCGAGTTGGGCGTGATGGTCGAACCGACCACCACGTCGACCTTGTCCTCGGCGATCAGCTTGCGGGTGTTCTTTACCGCCGTGGTGGTGTCGGAGGCGTCGTCGAGCACGATGTAGTTGATCTTCTGGCCGGCGATGGTGGTCGGCAGCAGGGCCACGGTGTTCTTTTCCGGAATGCCCAGCGAAGCCGCGGGGCCGGTGGCCGACACGATGACGCCGACGTTGATGTCCGCCTGGGCCAGCGCGGCGAAAGCGGCGGCCGCCAGGCCTACGGCCAGAGATTTCATCTTCATCAAAATGCTCCTCCTTGGTAGCGGGATCATGCCGACATCATGCCGAACCACTCTTGCTTTCGGCCGAGGCGTCCCGGCCGAATCCCCTGCAAGATGGCCCTGACGGGCGGGTGGCTACTTTACCATCGATAACCACGTGTCGTGGCCGAATTTGGCGATCAGCAGGCCGGTCGCGGCCAGGAAGACGACGCGCACGAACCGGCTGCCGCGGCGGATCGCGAGGCGCGTGCCGACCTGCGAGCCGAGCACGTTGAACGCGGCCATCGACAGTGCGATGCTCCACAGCACGTGGCCGCTCGGAATGAAGTAGCAGAGTGCCGCGAGGTTGGTGCTGCCGTTGACGATCTTCGCCGCCGCCGAGGCGCGCAGGAAGTCGAGCCCGAACCAGCGCACGAAGGCGAAGATCACGAAGCTGCCCATGCCCGGCCCGAAGAAGCCGTCGTAGAAACCGAGCACCGCACCCACCGCGAGCACCGCGGCGCGCCGATGATGCGCGACCGGCGACGGCGCGACGCCGAAGTCGCGCCGGAAGGCCGTGTACAGGGCGACCAGCACCAGCAGCGCGAGGATCAGCGGCCGCACCACGTCCTTCGGCAGCCACGCCACCGTCGCCGCCCCGGCGAACGAGAAGACGAAGGCCATGCCCGCCGCCGGCAGCGCCAGTCCCCAGGGAATCTCGATGCGCCGCGCGTAGCGCCACGCCGCGTTGGCCGTGCCGAACACCGAGGAGCCCTTGTTGGTGCCGAAGATCGTCGCCGGCATTTCGTTGGGCAGCGCCGAGAACAGCGCCGGCACCTGAATCAGGCCGCCGCCGCCGGCCACCGCGTCCACCAGCCCGGCGCTGAAGCCCGCCAACATCAGCGCCGCGAACTCCCAGCCGAAGCCGACCGGACTCATGCTACTTGCCGATGCAGAAGCGCGAGAAGATCATGCCGAGCAGGTCGTCAGGCGTGAATTCCCCGGTGATGGCGGCGAGCCGCTCCTGCGCCAGACGCAGTTCCTCGGCGCAGAGTTCGATCTGCTCGAGCTGCCCGGCGCCGGCGTCCAGATGCCGCGCGGCCGCCGCCAGCGCTTCGAGATGGCGCTCGCGCGCGAGGATCGCGTCCTCGCCGTGGCCGTGCCAGCCGGCGATGCGCAGCAGCTCCGCGCGCAGCAGGTCGACGCCCTCGCCGGTCTTCGCCGACAGTGCGATGTGCACGCGGCGGCGTCCGCCCTCCTCCGCCTCGCTGCGGGCCGGCGCCCGCTTCGCCAGGTCGCACTTGTTCTCGACCACAATGCGCGTCACGCCCGCCGGCAGCTGCACGTCGATCGCGTGGTCCGCCGCCGTCACGCCCGAGCGCGCATCGACGAGCTGCAGCACGACGTCGGCGCGCTCGATCTCGTGCCAGGTGCGCTCGATGCCGAGCTTCTCGACCGGATCGGCCGAGTCGCGCAATCCGGCCGTATCGATCACGTGCAGCGGAATGCCGTCGACCTCGATCGATTCGCGCAGCGCGTCGCGCGTCATGCCGGGGATGTCGGTGACGATGGCGCGCGCCTCGCCGAGCAGGCAGTTGAGCAAGGAAGACTTGCCGACGTTAGGCAGGCCGGCGAGCACCACGGTCAGGCCCGTGCGCAGGCGGCTGCCTTCGCGCGCCCGCCCGCGCAGCTCGGCAAGCGCGCGGCGCAAGCCTTCGAGCCGCGCCACCGCGTCGGTGTCGCGCAGCGGATCGATCTCCTCGTCGGAAAAGTCGAGCGTCGCCTCGACCAACATGCGCAGCTCGGCCAGGCCGTCGGTCAGCGCTTGCACCTGGCGCGAGAACTCGCCCTCGAGCGAGCGCAGCGCGGCGCGCGCCGCCTGCGCCGTCGCCGCCTCGATGAGGTCCGCCACGGCTTCCGCCTGCGCCAGGTCGATCTTGTCGTTGAGATAGGCGCGGCGCGTGAATTCGCCCGGCTCGGCCAGGCGCGCGCCGAGCTCGAGGCAGCGCGCCAGCAGCAGCTGCATCACCACCGGGCCGCCGTGGCCCTGCAGCTCGAGCACGTCTTCGCCGGTGAAGGAATGCGGCGCCGGAAAATAAAGCAGGATGCCCTGGTCGATCGCCTCGCCTGCGGCATCGCGAAAGATCGCGAGATGCGCCTGCCGCGGGACCGGCGCGACGCCGGCGAGGCGCTGCGCCATGTCGAGGAGACTGCCGCCCGAGACCCGGACTACGCCGATGCCGCCGCGGCCGGGCGCCGTGGCGACGGCTGCGATCGTGTCGGCGCTAGCCATTGCGCCCACCCCAGAAATCGGCTTCGCTCGATTTCACCCCTCAAGGGGCCGAAACAATTCGGGGCGGCCCGTCATTTTTTCGCGAGGCCACTCGTCTCGATCATCCGGTTGATCTGCCATTGCTGGGCGATCGACAGGAGGTTGTTGACCGTCCAGTAGAGCACCAGGCCCGCCGGGAACATGAAGAACATGCCGGTGAACACGATCGGCATGATCCACATCACCTTGGCCTGGATCGGATCGGGCGGCGTCGGGTTGAGCTTGGTCTGGATCAGCATGGTGGCGCCCATGATGATCGGCAGGATGTAGAACGGGTCCTTCGCCGACAGATCCATGATCCAGCCGAGCCACGGCGCCTGGCGCATCTCGACCGAGCCCAGCAGCACCCAGTAGAGCGCGATGAACACGGGGATCTGCACCACGATCGGCAGGCAGCCGCCGAGCGGGTTGACCTTCTCCTTCTTGTAGAGCTCCATCATCTCCTGGTTGAGCCGCTGGCGGTCGTCGCCGTAGGTCTCCTTGAGCTTGGTGAGCTTGGGCGTCAGCACGCGCATCTTCGCCATCGACTTGTACGACGCGGCGGAAAGCGGGAAGAAGGCTGCCTTCAGCAGCACGGTGAGGCCGATGATCGACCAGCCCCAGTTGCCGGTGAGGCGGTGGATCAGCTCGAGCACCCAGAAGAGCGGCGAAGCGATCACCGTCAGCCAGCCGTAGTCGACGACGAGGTCGAGTCCCGGCGCGATCTGCTTGAGCTTGTCCTGCTCCTGCGGGCCGACGTAGAGCGGCACGTCGAGCTTCTCGGTCGCCTTCGGCGCGACAGGCGCCATCGGCACGATCACGCCGGCGGAGAACAGGTCCGCGCCGAGCTTGCGCGTGTAGAACTCGCGCGGATCGGTGCTCTTCGGCAGCCAGGCCGAGACGAAGTAGTGCTGTACCATGCCGACCCAGCCGTCGTTGGCCTTGTCGATGTGCTTGTCCTTGCCCTTGGCGATGTCGGAGAAGGTCACCTTCTGGTACTTCTGCTCCTCGGTGTAGAAGGCCGGGCCGGTGAAGGTCGACACCATGGGGGTGCCGGGGCTGGAAGCGGGGTCCTTGTCGTCGCGCACGAACTGGAAGTAGGCGCTCGGCGTCACCGCCGCGGCGCCGTTGTTGGCGACCTCGTATTCGACGTCGATCAGGTAGCTGCCGCGATGGAAGACGTAGGTCTTGGCGACCTGCACGCCGTTGTCGCCGGTCGCCGTCAGGCGCACGCGCAGCTCGTTCTCGCCTTCCTTGAGGTCCTGCTCGCCGGCGGGCAACTGCCAGACGGTCTTGTGGTTCGGCAGCCCGGGGCCGATCAGGCCGCTCTGCGCGGCGTACTGGTTTGCCTCGTCGATCAGGACGAAATTCTTCGTCAGGTCGTCGACCGCATGCAGCTTGAACAGCTCGAGATGGACCAAATCGCCGCCCTGCGCGGACACCACGGCCTCGAAGAGATCGGTCTTGACGGCGGCGCGCGTCGCCTGCGGCGCGGCGCCAGCCGCAACCGGAGCCGCCGCGGCGGGGACGCCGCCCGGGGCGGCCGGCGCGGCGCTCGGCGTCGGCACCGTGTTGTCGCCGGCGGACTTGGCCGCGGGAGCGGTCGCCGCGGGCGCGGGCAGCGGCGCGTTCTTCTTCTGCCATGCGTTCCACAGCATGATCATCGAGAAGCCGAAGACGAACAGCAGAATGAGGCGACGGGTGTCCATGTCGATTAGGTTCGAAAATTACGGTACGGGATCATAGCCGCCCGGATGCCACGGATGGCAGCGGCCGAGCCGGCGGGCGGCGAGCCACAGCCCCTTGCCGGCGCCGTGCCGGTGCAGCGCTTCTTCCGCGTATTCCGAGCAGCTCGGCTCGAAGCGGCAGTTGCTGCCGAGCAGCGGGCTCACGACGAAGCGGTAGAGCTTCACCAGTGCGACGAAAGGGGCGGCGAGCAGGGATTTCACCGCGGCAGCCTCGCCAGCAGATCCGCGATGTCGCTGCGCCAAGCGCCGTGGGCTTCGGCGTTCGCCGCGGAGACGGGTTTGGCAAGTCGCAGCAGCAGATCCATGGCGGGCAGTCCGGGGCGGGCAAGGCGGAAGGTTTCGCGGCCGATGCGCTTGATCGCGTTGCGCCAGACCGCGCGGCGCGCCAGCTTCTTCGCGATCACCAGCCCGATACGCGGCGCGGAGCCGCCATTGGGCCGGTAGTGCAGGTCGAACAAGGCGCCGCGCAGCACGCGGCGATGGGCGAAAACGGCGTCGAACTCGCCGGCCTCACGAAGTCGCAGGCCGGCGCCAAAACCGAAGTCCTTGGCCACGCCCGCCGCGGCATTTAGACCGACAGGCGGTGACGGCCTTTGGCGCGCCGGGCGCGGAGAACGGCACGGCCGCCACGGGTGCGACTGCGCACGAGAAAGCCGTGGGTCCGCTTGCGGCGCACGACCGAAGGCTGATAGGTGCGTTTCATGATCGGTGTCCTTCCAAGAGAAACGCGCGATTACATCGTTTCAGGCCCCTTTCTGTCAAGCGGTTTTTCTGCCGCCCCTTGTGGATAACTTCGGCCGAAACGGCTAGAATGCATCCCCTGTTTCGGCTCTGCGGCACTCGCCCTGGTCGCAGCCAACGAATTATTCCTACAATAAAACAACAGTTTATATTCCGCGGTACGATGAGCGAGTTCTGGTCTGCCTGCCTGTCACGATTCGAGCGCGAGCTGCCGGCACAGCAGTTCAACGCCTGGATCAAATCCCTGCGGCTCGAGGAAGACGACGCGTCTTCCCAGCTGCGGCTGGTGGCGCCGAACCGCTACGTGCTCGAATGGGTGCGCAAGCGCTACCTGAGCCAGATCGAAGCGATCTCGCTCGAGTACTTCGACAACCCGGTCACCATCAGTCTCGCCGTCGAGGAGCGCACGGCCGAACCCGCCGCCCCGCCGGCCGCGGCGAATGGAGCCGACGGCGCCAACGGCGCCGCGCCCGCCGCCGAGGAGGCGCGCCGGCCGGCCGCCGCCAGCGTCGACCCCAACTACGAGAAGACGCGCCTGTCGCAGGACTTCAGCTTCGAGAGCCTGGTCACCGGCCGCTCCAACGACATGGCGCGCGCCGCCGCGCAGCAGGTCGCGCTCAATCCCGGCGTCTCCTACAACCCGCTGTTCGTCTACGGCGGCACCGGCCTGGGCAAGACCCACCTGATCCACGCCATCGGCAACGCCGTCTACATGGCGAATCCCAAGGCGCGCGTCTTCTACACGCACGCCACCGACTACGTCTCCGACTTCGTGCGCACGCTGCAGCAGAAGTCCTTCGACAGCTTCAAGCGCTTCTACCACACGCTCGACCTGCTGCTGATCGACGACATCCAGTTCTTCAACGGCAAGGACCGCACGCAGGAGGAGTTCTTCTACGCCTTCAACGCCCTGGTCAGCGCCAAGAAGCAGATCGTCATCACCTGCGACACCTATCCGAAGGACATCCAGGGCTTCGAGGACCGCCTGATCTCGCGCTTCGGCTCCGGCCTTACGGTGCAGATCGAGCCGCCCGAGCTCGAGATGCGCGTCGCCATCCTCAAGAAGAAGGCCGAGACCGAGCGCATCGAGCTCGGCGACGACGTCGCCTTCCTGATCGCCAAGAACCTGCGCTCCAACGTGCGCGAGCTCGAGGGCGCGCTGAAGAAGGTGGTCGCCTTCGCCCGCTTCCAGGGCCGCGACCTCAACATGGACATCGCCAAGGAAGCGCTCAAGGACGTCATCGGCGCGCACAACCGCCAGATCACGCTCGAAGCGATCCAGAAGACCGTCGCCGACTACTTCAAGATCAAGGTCGGCGAGATGTACTCGACCAAGCGCACGCGCGCCGTCGCCCGTCCGCGCCAGGTCGCCATGTGGCTGGCGCGCGAGCTCACGCCGCACAGCCTGCCCGAGATCGGCGACGCCTTCGGCGGGCGCGACCACACCACGGTCATGCACGCCTGCCGCACCGTCACCGACCTGCGCACCAAGGACGGCCAGCTCAACAACGACATACATATATTGATGCAGACCATCAAGGGATAAGCCTCGGGAAAAAATCTGAGTACAACCTGGAAGAATTGTGGATAACCTGTGGCCTGCCACCGAATGCGAATTTCATCCACAAGAACTCACAGCTAAAAGGGCGAATGATCCTTAGCGTTATCATTACGCCAACAGAATGAAATAAAACGACATTAGTCACTTGCTCACAAACTTGTCCGCTGCTTATTACTACCAAGGAGATTAAAGAATGCTCCTATTTAAAGGACCTCGCGATCAGATTCTCGGACCTCTGCAGTCGGTCTGCGGCATCGTCGAGAAACGCCACACTCTGCCGATCCTTTCCAACGTGCTGATGGAAAAGAACGGCGAGAAGCTCACGCTGCTCGCGACCGACATAGAGATCCAGATCCGCACCGGCACCGCTGCCGTCGGTCCTGAGAAAGCCGCCGTCACCGTCGCGGCGAGAAAGCTCCAGGACATCCTGCGCAGCCTGCCCGAATCCGCCGACGTGAGCCTGTCGCTCGACGAGAAGCGCCTCACGCTCAAAGCCGGCAAGAGCCGCTTCAACCTTCAGACGCTGCCCGCCGAGGATTTCCCGCGCATGGCGCCCGCCGACGGCGTACAGACCAAGCTCACGCTGACGCAGAAGCAGTTCAAGCGCCTCTTGAGCCTGGTGCAGTACGCCATGGCGCAGCAGGACATCCGCTACTACCTCAACGGCCTGCTGCTGGTCGTCGTCGGCTCCGAGCTGCGCATGGTGTCCACCGACGGCCACCGTCTCGCCTACGCCTCCGAAGCCATCGGCGGCAGCCACGACCGCCTCGAAGTCATCCTGCCGCGCAAGACCGTGCTCGAGCTCTCGCGCCAGCTCGCCGACAACGACGAGCCGCTCGACATCGTGCTGACGCCGACCCAGGCGCAGTTCCGCTTCGGCGAGATCGAGTTCGTCTCCAAGCTGATCGACGGCAAGTTCCCCGACTACGAGCGCGTCATCCCGCAGAACCACAACAAGGTGGTGACGCTGGCGCGCGACGTGCTGCTGCACTCGCTGCTGCGCGCCGCCATCCTGACCAACGAGAAGTTCCGCGGCGTGCGCCTGGTGCTCTCCAACGGCAGCCTCAAGATCATCTCCAGCAACGCCGAGCAGGAAGAAGCGCAGGATGAGCTCGAAGTCGCCTACGAAGGCGATTCCCTCGACGTCGGCTTCAACGTCACCTACCTGCTCGACGTGCTCAACAACGTCGCCGGCGACGCCGTCGAGTGCCGCCTCGCCGACGCCAACTCGAGCGCGCTGATCACCCTCCCCGGCAACGACAGCTTCAAGTACGTCGTCATGCCGATGCGCATCTAGCAACACCAGGAAATTCGATGACTGAAGAGAACAAGGCGAACGGCGGCTACGACGAGGATTCCATCCAGCAGCTCGAAGGGCTGGAGGCCGTGCGCAAGCGCCCCGGCATGTACATCGGCGATACCTCCGACGGCACCGGCCTGCACCACATGGTGTTCGAGGTCGTGGACAACGCCATCGACGAGGCGCTCGCCGGCTACTGCGACGACATCGTCATCACCATCCACGCCGACAACTCGATCTCCGTCACCGACAACGGCCGCGGCATCCCCACCGGCATCAAGTTCGACGACAAGCACGAGCCCAAGCGCTCGGCCGCCGAGATCGTCATGTGCGTGCTGCACGCCGTCGGCAAGTTCAACCAGAACTCCTACAAGGTGTCCGGCGGCCTGCACGGCGTCGGCGTCTCGTGCGTCAATGCGCTGTCGAAGTGGCTGCGCCTGACCGTCCGCCGCGACGGCAAGAAGCACTTCATGGAATTCCATCGCGGCCATGCCGTCGATCGGCTGATCGAAGTTCAAAACGGCGTCGAAGTCAGCCCGCTCAAGGTCATCGGCGATACCAAGAACCGCGGCACCGAGGTGCACTTCCTCGCCGACGAGGAAATCTTCGGCACCGTCGAGTTCCACTACGACATCCTCGCCAAGCGCCTGCGCGAACTCTCCTTCCTTAACAACGGCGTCAAGATCAAGCTGGTCGACCAGCGGACGGGCAAGGAAGAGGACTTCGCCTTCTCCGGCGGCGTCAAGGGCTTCGTCGAATACATGAAC
>DAIDAU010000013.1 GCA_027310465.1 Rhodocyclaceae bacterium | reverse complement strand
GCTGACGACTCATATGCTTAACGCGCCTTCGATGTGAACCGCATATGACAAAACCGGCCGGTCCGGCGCAGAACCTATTGTTGTCAAGGGCTGCACAAGCTGCTGTTTTTGCATTAAATGAGCTGGATCATGCCTAGCGATCGCTGCCTGCCTTTGGCCGTGATCATACCCGAACTGGCCAATGCCTGGCCCGGTCGGTCTTGCCCCCGCCGGGAGGATGAATGCACGGACTGCTGCCCGCGCTGAAACGCGGCTTCAAGAGATGGATCGGCTGGCGAAGGCTCGGAGTTGCCGCGAGCATCTTCATCATCGCCTTTGCGATCACCAGCTTGGTGCGGACCCTCAAGGGCATCGATACCGGGGTCATCCTGACCGCGTTGACCGAGATTCCCCGCGGTAGCATCGGGCTGGCGGCAGTGTGCGTGTTCTTGGCGTTCTGCACGCTGACCTTCTACGACTTTTTTGCACTGCGAACGATCGGCAAGAAGCACGTGCCCTATCGCATCGCCGCGCTCTCCAGCTTCACGTCCTATTCGATCGGCCACAATATCGGCGCCACCGTCTTCACCGGCGGCGCGATCCGCTTCCGGATCTATTCGGACTATGGGCTGAACGCGATCGACGTCGCCAAGATCTGCTTCCTCTCGGGCCTGACCTTCTGGCTCGGTAACATCTTCGTGCTCTCGATCGGCATGGCGATCCATCCGGACGCCGCCTCCTCGATGGACCAGCTGCCGTCGTCGATCAACCGGCTGATCGCGCTCGGCGGCCTCGCCTCGATCGGGGCTTACCTGGTCTGGCTCGTCATGGGCGAGAAGCGGCGCGAACTCGGCCAGAAGGGCTGGAAGGTGGTGCTGCCGTCGGCGCCGCTGACGCTGGTCCAGATCCTGATCGGCGTGGTCGATCTCGGCTTCTGCGCCACCGCAATGTACCTCTTGATGCCGGCCAATCCGCCGATCGACTTCCTGTCGCTCGCGGTGGTGTTCATCCTGGCGACGCTGCTCGGCTTCGCCAGCCACGCGCCCGGCTCGATCGGCGTGTTCGATGCCGCCATGCTGCTGGCGCTGCCCGAATTCGGCCGCGAGCAGCTTCTGGCGACGCTTCTGGTGTTCCGTATCCTCTATTTCGTGATCCCGTTCGGCCTCGCCATCTCCATCATGGGCACGCGCGAGCTCTGGATGAACGTGGTCGAGCCCTGGCAGGAGCGCCGCCGGCTGGCCGAGGCCTGCGCCCAGGCCAATCTGCCCAAGCAGGTGACGCCGATGGAGCGCGAGCGGGCGCTGCGCCAGGCCAGTAAACGGTAAGGCGCCAGCGTGTAGACAAAGGGTTGCGGGCGGCTGAGCAATGCTCTCTTATTTCCGCCTCAACTTTGCCGTTGAAGACGCGGGCCATGATCCCTGTATTGCTTCGTATCCTTTCCGCGGGCGCCCTGCTGCTGGCCGCTCTTTTGACCGTTTTGCCCGCCGAGCGCGCCGCCGCCCAGGACGCCGGCACGCTGCAGATCAGCTGGGAGGTACGTAACCGCTTCCGCCTGTTCCGTGAGGAGCGCGACTTCCTGCTCCACGTCGAGAACGCCCGCAACCGCAACATCCTGGCCGCCGAGCAATCGCTGGAGCTGCAGAGCGAAGGCCGCGGCTGGGCCCGCAACATGGTCAACCGCCTCTGCATCGACCTCCAGGGCCGGGTCAACCAGCCCTGTACCCGCGACAACACCAAGGAAAACTACCTCACCCCGATCGACCATCCGGTCACCGTGCGCCTCGTCGGCGCCGTGCCGGTCGGCGCCACCTGCGCCTGGTCGTTCGACGACGGCGACGGACCGCAACAATCGACCTTCGACTGCGCCGAGCCGATCAACTTGCGTGTCCGCTACGGCAAGCAGACGGTGGCGACCGTCGACGTCTCCTCCGGCTCCGATCCGACCCAGCGCGTCCAGACCGAGATCCAGGTCCGCGACATCTTCATCGCCGGCCTCGGCGACAGCATCGCCTCGGGCGAAGGCAATCCGGACCGGCCGCTGGCGCTGGCGGACGAAGGCTTCTGCTTCCGCTCCTATCTCGGCACCGCCGGTGCGCAATATTACCGGCCGAGCCGCCACGGCTTCAAGGGCGGCCGTGCCTGCGAGGCGCCGGACACGCTCGCGAACTGGCAGCGCTACAGCGCGCTGTGGTTCAACGCGCCCTGCCACCGCTCGCTCTACAGCTACCAGACCCGCACGGCGCTCGCGCTCGCGCTGCGCTACACCCACATCGCCGTGACCTACCTGCCGCTCGCCTGCACCGGCGCCAGCATCGGCGACGGGCTCTTGGGCTCGCAGCGCGCCCGCGAATGCCCGCCCGGCAAGAGCGGCGTCTGCAACACCAGCGTGAACGCGCAGGTCGCCGAGTTGCGCGAGGCGCTCACCGCGGCGAAGAAGCGCCAACCCGACCGCACGCTCGACCTCGTGCTGCTCTCGGTCGGCGCCAACGACGTCTATTTCTCCGGCCTCGTCGCCGACGTCATCGTCGACACCGCGACCGAACGGGCGCTGTTCCGCCGCTCCGGCGTGATGGCGAGCGTCGACGATTCCCGCGACGCGCTCCAGCGCGAGCTGCCGCAGAATTTCGTCAAGCTGCGCGAGGCGCTGAAGCCGCTGGTCGGCGGCGACCTGTCGCACGTCGTCTACGTCTCCTATGCCAATCCCGCGCTCGCCGATGGCGGCGTGCCCGGCCGCGGCGGCCGGGCCGGCTTCGACATCCATCCGTCCTTCAATGCCGATCCGCAGCGCCTCGCCCGCGTCTCGACCTTCGTCGACACCGAGTTCTTGCCGCAACTGAAGGGGCTCGCCACCTGCACGCGCGGCGCGCTGTGCCGCGATCCCGAGGCCGACCGCATGACTTTCGTCGACGCGCATCAGGCCGCGTTCGCCGATCACGGCTTCTGCGCCCATTCGGGCAACGATCCCGAATTCGACCGCAGCTGCTTTGCCGAGAACGGCCAGAGCTTCAACCCCGACATCGTCAGCGCGGCGAGCCAGCCGATGCTGTGCGGCCGCGGCGCCTCGGAATACCGCGCCTATTTGCCGCGCGCACGCTGGATCCGAGACGCCAACGACAGCTATTTCGCCGCGATGACCTATCCGCAGGGCTTGCCGGCGGCGAGCCAGCCGACCGACATCCATGACGCGACCTGGGGCGTGCTCTCCGCCGTCTATGGCGGCGCGGTGCATCCGAGCGCGGAAGGGCATGCCGCGATGGCGGACGCGGCGCTGCCGGCTGCAAGCGCGGTGCTCGGCCTCGACGCCGTGCCGCCGGGCGTGACGCGCGGACTGCTGCCACAGCTGTTGCCGAGCACGCAGCAGTAGAAGTGAACGCAAGCTCTCTCCTCGCCGTCATTGCGAGGAGCTCAGCGACAAAATTGCGTAGCAATTTTGCGCAGATGCGGCGAAGCAATCCAGACTGTTTCCGCGGATGCATTTCTGGATTGCCTCGCTGCGCTCGCAATGACGAGCTTGGGG
>DAIDAU010000008.1 GCA_027310465.1 Rhodocyclaceae bacterium | reverse complement strand
CGTGTCGCCCTGCCCCAGCGCACGGCCGTTGGCGAGGAACGGGATCTGGCCGCAGCGGACCTCGACGCCTTCGTTCTTGAGCTGCGTCTCGGTCTTGCCGACTCAGGCGATCTCGGGATGCGTGTAGATGACGTAGGGAATGGTGTCGTAGTTGACGTGGCCAGCCTGGCCGGCGATCAGCTCGGCGACCATCACGCCCTCCTCCATGCCCTTGTGCGCCAGCATGGCGCCGCGCACCACGTCGCCGACCGCCCAGACGTTCTCGAGGTTGGTGCGGCAGTGCTCGTCGACTTCGATGCGCCCGCGTTGGTCGATCTTCAGGCCGACGTTGTCGGCGCCGAGGCCCGCGGTGTTCGGCACGCGGCCGACTGAGACGATCAGGCGGTCGACTTCGAGCGTCAGGTTGCCTTCGCCCATGTCGTACTCGATCGTGACGCCCTTCTTGTCCTGCTTGGCGCCGTGGATGTTCACGCCCAGGTTGATCTTGAGACCCTGCTTCGTCGTAAACACCTTCCAGGCTTCCTTGGCGATCGCCGCATCGGCGACGCCGAGGAAATCCGGCAGCGCTTCGAGGATGGTGACGTCGGAGCCGAGGCGCTTCCACACCGAGCCGAGCTCGAGGCCGATGACGCCCGCGCCGATGACGCCGAGGCGCTTGGGCACGGAGTCGAACGACAGCGCGCCGACGTTGTCGCAGATCACCTGGTTGTCGACCGGAATGCCGTCGAGGTGGCGCGGGCTGGAACCGGTGGCGACGATGACGTGCTTGGCGTCGACGACCTCGCTGCTGCCGTCCTTGGCCGCGACCTGGATCTGCCACTGTTCGTTCTCGCGCCCGGCGAACCTGCCGCGGCCTGCCAGCAGCGTGACCTTGTTCTTCTTGAACAGGCCCTTGATGCCGCCGGTGAGCTGGGCGACGATGTTGTCCTTGCGGCGGATCATCGTGCCGACATCCATCTTGAGCTCGCCGGCGGAGATGCCGTGCATCACGAAGCCGTGCGCGGCCTCGTCGTAGAGCTCGGAGGAGCGCAGCAGCGCCTTCGAAGGAATGCAGCCGACGTTGAGGCAGGTGCCGCCGAGGCGCACCTCGCCCTTGGGATCGGCGAAGGACTCGAATTCCACGCAGGCGGTGTTGAAGCCGAGCTGCGCGGCGCGGATCGCGGCGACGTAGCCGCCGGGGCCGCCGCCGATGACGACGACGTCGAATTGCTTGTTGGCCATGGGCGCCTCCTCAGATGTCGAGCAGCAGGCGCGCCGGATCTTCGAGCGCTTCCTTCATGGTCACCAGGCCGAGTACCGCTTCGCGCCCGTCGATGATGCGATGGTCGTAGGACATGGAGAGGTAGTTGATCGGCCGGATCACGATCTGGCCGTTCTCCACCACCGGCCGGTCCTTGGTGGCGTGGATGCCGAGGATCGCCGACTGCGGCGGATTGATGATGGGCGTCGACAGCATCGAGCCGAAGATGCCCCGTTGGAGATCGAGAAGGTGCCGCCGGTCAATTCCTCGAGCGACAGCTTGCCGTCCTTCGCCTTCGCGCCGAACTCGCCGATCTTCTTCTCGATCTGGGCGAGGCTCATCTGGTCGGCATCGCGCACGATCGGCACCACCAGGCCGCGCGGGCTGCCGACGGCGATGCCGATGTCGAAGTAGCCGTGATAGACGATGTCGTTGCCGTCCACCGAGGCGTTGAGGATCGGGTACTTCTTCAGCGCCGCGACGGCGGCCTTGACGAAGAAGGACATGAAGCCGAGCTTGACGCCGTGCTCCTTCTCGAACTTGTCCTTGTACTTGTTGCGCAGTTCCATCACCGGCGCCATGTTCACTTCGTTGAACGTGGTGAGGATGGCGTTGGTCGATTGCGACTGCACCAGGCGCTCGGCGACGCGGGCGCGCAGGCGGCTCATCGGCACGCGCTGCTCGGTGCGCTCGGCGACGATGGCGTCGGTGCTGACGACGCTCGGCTCGGGCAGCATGGGGCGCGCGGCAGGCATCGCCGGCGCGGCGGGAGCCGGCTTGGCTGCTGGCGCCGGCTGGGGCGCGACGCCGAGCACGTCGGCTTGGTGACGCGGCCGCCGGGGCCGGTGCCCTGCACCGTCGACGCCTCGATGCCCTTTTCGGCGAGCGCCTTGCGCGCGGCGGGGCCGGCGGCGGCGGCGGGAGCGGCGGGCGCAGCCTTGGCCGCGGCAGCGGGCGCCGCGGCGGCCGCGGGCTTGGCGGCAGCCGGCGCCACCGTGGCCTTCGCTTCGGTGTCGATCTGCGCGATGATCTCGCCGGACGCGACGGCCTGGCCGTTGCCCTTGACGATCTTCACCAGCACGCCGGCTTCCGGCGCCGGCAGCTCGAGCACCACCTTGTCGGTCTCGATGTCGATCAGGTTCTCGTCGCGCGCGACGGCTTCGCCTTCCTTCTTATGCCAGCTGACCAGGGTCGCCTCGGCGACCGATTCGGACAGCTGGGGGACTTTGACTTCTATGAGCATGGTCTCTCCCGAGAGCTATTCTTTGATGCCGAGCGCGGCATTGACGATTTCTTTTTGCTGCAGCAGGTGCATGGCCGCGTAGCCGACCGCCGGCGAGGCGGAAGCCGGCCGCGATATGACGGCGAGCGTCTGGCCCTTCTTCAGCAGCGGCTCGAGGCGGTGGTGCTTGGCGTACCACGCCCCCTGGTTCTGCGGTTCTTCCTGGCACCAGATGAGTTCCTTGAAGTTCGGATAGCGCTTCAGTTCCTCGGCCAGGCGCCGGTCGTCGAACGGATAGAGCTGCTCGACGCGGATCAGCGCGACGTTGTCGATCTTCTTCTCGCGGCGCGCCGCCAGCAGGTCGAAGTAGATCTTGCCGGCGCAGGTGACGACGCGCGTCACCTTCTTCGGATCCGGCAGGTCGTCGCCGATGATGGTCTGGAAGGTGCCGGCGGCGAGGTCGTCGAGCGAGCACGCGGCGTCCTTGTGGCGCAGCAGCGACTTCGGCGTCATGACGACCAAGGGCTTCCGTTGCTTCCTCAGCATCTGGCGGCGCAGCAGATGGAAGATCTGCGAGGCGTTCGACGGATAGCAGACTTCCCAGTTGAATTCGGCGGACAGCTGCATGTAGCGCTCGACGCGCGCCGACGAGTGCTCGGGGCCCTGGCCCTCGTAGCCGTGCGGCAGCAGCAGCACCAGGCCGCAGCCGCGGCCCCACTTGGCTTCGCCCGACGAGAGGAACTGGTCGACCACCACCTGCGCGCCGTTGGCGAAGTCGCCGAATTGCGCTTCCCAGATGATCAGCTCGGTCGGCGTCGCGGTGGCGTAGCCGTATTCGAAGGCCAGCACCGCCTCTTCCGACAGCACCGAGTCGAAGCAGAGGAAGCGCGCCTGGTTGTCCTGCACGTGCTGCAGCGGCCAGTAGGTGCCCTCGTCCCACTTCTCGCGGTGCTGGTCGTGCAATGCGGCGT
This sequence comes from Rhodocyclaceae bacterium, assembly GCA_027310465.1. Taxonomy (GTDB): domain Bacteria; phylum Pseudomonadota; class Gammaproteobacteria; order Burkholderiales; family Rhodocyclaceae; genus Nitricoxidireducens. Next base: position 73 of record DAIDAU010000008.1, on the reverse strand, counting down.
GGCGATGGAAGAAGGTGCCGCGGCCGACGTCCTCGCCCGAGAGGCGCACGGCATGGCCGGCGGAGACGAGCGT
>DAIDAU010000508.1 GCA_027310465.1 Rhodocyclaceae bacterium | reverse complement strand
CCCTGGCCGAGAGCACGGCCGCCGCGGCACGCGAGGCGCAGACGCTGGCGAAGGTCGAGGGCGAAGCGCGGCGCACCCTCCAATCGGCCGCGAATGCGCACGCGCAGTGGCAGCGGCTGGCCGAAGTCGCGGCCCGCATGGACGAGAACGCCCGCCTGCTGGAGAAGGCCTGGCGCTTCGGCGAGGGCCAGATCGCCGATCTGCTCACGGCGCGGCGGCAGGCCTCGGAGGCGCGGCTCGCCGCGACGCTGGCGCAGCTCGACGCCGCCGAGGCCTGCTACCGGCTGATGCTCGACACGCACGGGCTGTGGGCTTTCGACGGGCCGGCTTAAGCACGCGCTAAGGCGCGGTTAACAGCGCGTTAAGGGGCGGCGGGCATCCTGCCTCGCGTCACTGCACACCGCCCTTCCCCAGGAGATCATCATGTCCAAGCCCATTGCGCTGTCGATCGCGCTGATCGCCGCCGCCGTCCTGTCGCCCCCGCTCTTCGCCGGGGAGCACGGCGAGCGCCGCGAACACGAGGACCACGGCCGCACCGCCCGGCTGTCCCAGGCGGACAACAAGCTCTGGCGCGCCGAATGCAGCGTCTGCCACGTCGCCTATGCGCCCGGCCTGCTGCCCGAGCGCTCGTGGCGCGCCATCATGGACGGGCTCGACCGGCACTTCGGCGAGAACGCCGGCCTCGATGCCGCCGACCGCAAGGCGATCACCGATTTTCTCGCCGCCAACGCGGCGGACCGCACCGACGGCCGCGCGTCGCGGCGCGTCGCGAGCGCCGTGCCGGCCGGCCGGACGCCCTTGCGCATCACCGAATTCGCCTGGTTCGAGCGCGCCCACGACGAACTGCGTGCCGACGTCTGGCAGCGCAAGGAAGTCGGTTCGCGCGCCAACTGCGCCGCCTGCCATCCGGGCGCGGAGAAGGGGCGCTTCGACGAAGACGGGGCCGCGGTGCCGGGTTCCTCGCGCCATCGGGGATGACGGCTACAATTTCCCCCATGCGCATCCTGCTCGCAGAAGACGATCCCCTGCTCGGCGACGGCCTCGCCGCCGGGCTGCGCCAATCGGGCTTCGCCGTCGATTGGCTGAAGGACGGCGAAAGCGCCCTGGCGGCCCTGCAAAGCGAGCGCTTCGATCTGCTGGTGCTCGACCTGGGGCTGCCCAAGCTTTCCGGCATGGACGTGCTCAAGCGCCTGCGCGCCCGCGGCAGCGCCATGCCGGTGCTGATCCTGACGGCGCGCGACGCCACCACGGACAAGATCGCCGGGCTCGACGGCGGCGCCGACGACTACCTCGTCAAGCCCGTCGATCTCGACGAACTCGCCGCCCGCGCACGCGCACTGCTGCGCCGCTCCGCCGGCCGCGCCGAACCGGTGCTGCGCCATGGCGGCCTCATGCTCGATCCCGCCGGCCATCGCGTCGAGATCGACGGCAAGGCGGTCGAGCTTTCCGCGCGCGAGTTCGCCGTGCTGCACGCGCTGCTCGCCAACGCCGGCCGCGTCATGACGCGCGCCCAGCTCGAGCAGTCGATCTACGGCTGGAGCGAGGAGCCCGACAGCAACGCGCTCGAAGTGCACGTCCACCATCTGCGGCGCAAGTTCGGCGCCGACTTCATCAGGACGCTGCGCGGCGTCGGCTATACGATTCCGAAGGCATGAGCGCCCGCCGCCGGGCCGCCCCAAGGGCGGCGCAGCCACCGACCCGGAGCGGGCCCAGCCCGCGAACCGGCGTCACCCCCTTCCCTGGGAAGGGGGCCATAGGGTGACGCGCTGGTTCTCGCTGCGCCGCCGCCTGCTGCTGATGCTGCTGGGCGGCGTCGCCATCGGCTGGCTCGCCACGCTGGTCTGGAGCTACGCGGACGCCCATCACGAGATCGACGAGCTGTTCGACGCGCAGTTGGTGCAGGCGGCGCAGGCGCTGCTGGCGCGGCGCCACGAGCACACGCGCGACGAGGGCGTCGACGCGCCGGAGCACGCGGGGCATCCCTATCAGAGCGCCCTGAAGTTCCAGATCTGGCACGACGACGGCAGGCTCGCCGCGCGTTCGCCGAATGCGCCCGACACGCCGCTGGCGCGGGCCGACGGATTTTCGGAAACCAACGACCGCAACGGCCATTGGCGCTATTACAGCCAGTGGGACCAGCGCCGCAGCCATCGCGTCCAGGTTGCCGAGGACCACGCGACGCGCGACGAGTTGATCGCCCATATCGCCTGGCGCCTGCTGCTGCCGCCGCTGATCGGACTGCCGCTGCTGGGCGCCTGGGTCTGGTTCGCGACGCGCCGCAGCCTCGCGCCGCTGGACGCGGTCGCCCGCCAGGTCGGCGATCGCGTTCCCGAGCGCCTGCATGCGGTGGCGCCCGAGTCCGCGCCGGAGGAGGTCCGCCCGCTCATCGACGCGCTGAACGGCCTGCTCGGGCGCGTCGGGCATGCGCTGGAGAACGAGCGCCGCTTCACCGCGGATGCCGCGCATGAATTGCGCACGCCGCTGGCCGCGCTGGCGGCGCAGGCCCAGGTCGCCATGCGCGCGCGCGACGGCGGCGAGCGCCGCCATGCGCTCGAATTGCTGACCACCGGCATGGCGCGCGCCGCGCATCTGGTCGATCAGCTGCTGACGCTGGCCCGTCTCGAGCCGGAATCCGGCGCCCCGCCGACGGCGCGCGTGCGGCTCGACGAGTTGGCGCAGGAAGTCTGCGCGGCGCACGGCACGCAGGCGCTGGACCGGGACATCGCGCTGGAGCTCGACGCCGTGCCCGCGACGATCATGGCGGACCAGGAACTGCTGCGCATCCTCCTGCGCAACCTCGTCGACAACGCGCTGCGCTACACGCCGCGCGGCGGCCGCGTGCACGTCGCCGTCGCGGCGGCTCCCGGCACGGCGACGCTGACGGTCAGCGACACGGGACCGGGCATTCCCGCCGCGCAACGCGAGCGCGCCTTCGAGCGCTTCGCGCGTCTCGCCGGGCAGGACATCGAAGGCAGCGGTCTCGGACTGTCGATCGTGCGCCGCATCGCCGAGCGGCATGGTGCCGGCGTGAAACTGGACGCGGGCGACGGCGGCAAGGGGCTGGCCGTCGTGGTGACGTTCGCCGGTTAGCGGGCCGCGGCGCGGGCCGCGTTCACGCACTTGATGTATTCGATGCTGATCTGGCGCAGGCGCTGGTTGAGCAGCACGCCCATCTGCATCAGCAGCTTGAAGCCGAGCTGCGGCCGGTCGGTCGCGAGGCGCAGCAGCTGCTCGCGCTTGAGCACCGCGACGATCGATTCGGCGACCGTCACGCAGCTGGCGAAGCGCGGCTCGCCGTCGATCACCGACATCTCGCCGAGCGTCTTGCCTGGCGTGGCGTTGCCGATGTGCACCGGCAGCCCGCTGCCGTCCTGCCTGGTGATCTCCATGCCGCCGTCGATCAGCAGCAGCATGAAGTCGCCCGGCTCGCCCTCGGCGATCAGCTCGGCGCCCGCCGGCACGCGGTAGCAGTGCAGGTAGCGCGCCAGCGCGCGGATCTCGCCCCTCTCGAAGCCGTCGAAGACGCGGCTGTAGTCGATGTTCTCGAGAATGCGGTCGACGAACGGCGTCGCCTCGCCGAGGCTCTCGAAGCCGAGAAAGCGGTCGTTGGCACCCATGGCGTGTCGGCTCCCGGACTAGAACGCCAGCAACGCTACCACCAGCAGCGCCCAGCCGGCAAGCGCCCCCAGCAGGTGCGGATCGGTCAGCACCTCGCGCGCCGGGTCGCCGCCGCCGCCCTGGCGGTGCAGCAGGTAGAGATAGCGCAGCAGGCCGTAGAGCACGAAGGGCACCGTGGCCACCAGCCAGCGCGTGCCGTGCAGCGCGATGGTCTCCGCGCTCACCGTGTAGAGCGCGTAGGAGACCACGGTGCCGGTGGCGCTGATGCCGATGAACTGGTCGAGCAGGTTGCGCGAATAGTGCTCGAGCACGCGCCGGTGGATCGCCGAATCGTCGACCAGCACCTCGAGTTCGGCGCGCCGCTTGGCGAAGCCGAGGAACAGCGTCAGCATCAGGCCGCACAGCAGCAGCCAGTGCGTCGGCGGGATGCCGATGCCCACCGTGCCGGCGAGGATGCGCAGCATGAAGCCGGCCGCGATGATGAAGACGTCGAGCACGACGATGTGCTTGGCGCCGGCGTTGTAGAGCACCTGCAGCAGCAGGTAGAGCACGAACAGCCACGGCGCGCGGCTGGCGGCGAAGGCCAGGCCGAGTCCGGCGACGAGGCAGACGGCCGCCAGCGCCAGCGCCGCCCTCATCGACACCGCGCCGCTCGCCAGCGGACGCCGGCGCTTTTCCGGATGGTGCCGGTCCTGCTCGCGGTCGATGCAGTCGTTGACGACGTAGACCGCCGACGACAGCAGGCAGAAGGCGGCGAACGCCAGCAGCGCGGACGTCACCAGCCCGGCGTCCCGCCAGGCATGGCCGAATATCAGCCCGACGAAGACGAAGCCGTTCTTCACCCACTGGTGCGGACGCATCAGCCGGATCAGCGCGCTCACTTGCGGCATGGCGTCCCCGGGAAGTAGCGGTCGCAGAAATAGCAGCCGGTCTGCGGCAGCCAGTGCGGCAGCGCGTAGTACTTGTCGCGGATCGTCGCCAGCACCTCGTCGCGGTAGCGCGCGTAGTCGAAGCCGCGGCCGAGCACGATCCAGAAATGCGCGTCGCGCTGCGCGAACTCCTTCACCTCGACCTCGCGGAAGTAGCGGCGATACCACGCGGCGTCCGGCGCCGTCTTGCGCAGCACGAGGATGTTCTTGCCGGCGAGCGGGCGGAAATCGGTGAGGATGTCGTCGTGGCGCGCGTGGCTCGAGGCTTCGCCGAAGACGATGAAGCGTCGGCGCGCGTTGTAGCCGAAGGTCACGGCGTTCGAGTAGCCGTCGCTGGCGAAGACGTAGTCGCCGGCGTAGGGCTCGAGACGATCGAGCAGCGCCTGCGTGTCGAAGGTCAGCACCAGCCCGTCGTAGAGCCGCGTCGGCTTCCAGGTCTCGAGCGGCAGCCGCGAGACGGTCACGATGGCGGCGACGTGCAGCGCGGCGAAGGCGACGAAGAACAGGCCGAGCCGCCGCAGCCCCGGCAACGGCAATCGCCGCGCCATCGGCATCAGCGCGAAGGGCACGAACGACAGCAGCCAGTGCAGGCCGATCATCTTCACCAGCGACAGCAGGCCGAACAGCACGAACGGCACCAGCGACAGCGTCGCCAGCGCGCGGCAGCCGCTCGTCAGCACGCCGCCGCCGCGCACGACCAGGAGCCAGAGCACCGGCGGCGTCAGCACGTAGGCGAGCGTCGCGCCGTAGAGCAGCGGCGTCTGCCACGACAGGCCGGCGTCCTCGTGGCGGTTGACGAAGTTGAACATGTAGTTGGGCCAGCAGTGGCCGGCATTCCACCAGCCCATCAGCAGCAGCGCCGGCACGCAGCAGGCATAGGCGATGGCGAGCCCGGTCCACGCCCGCCTCGTGCGGCGCAGCGCGACTTCGACGAGGAAGGCGAAGCCCAGCAGCGCCGCGAAGTACTTCGAGAGCACCGCGCCGGCGAGCAGCACGCCGGCGGCCAGGTACCAGCGCGGCTCGTCGCTGTCGGCGGCCTTGATCCAGGCGAGGCCCGACAGCACCGAGAAATAGATCAGCGGCGTGTCGGTGGTGACGAAGACGTTCCAGACATTGACCGGCGCCAGCAGCACCAGCAGCGCCGCCCACCAGGCGCGGTCCTCCTCGAGCTCCGTCCACAGCCGCGGGACTGCCCAGCCCACGGCCAGCGCGAGCAGCGCCGGCTGGATCGTCACCGGCAGGCGCAGCCACCATTCGGCGCCGCCGACCTTGAGCAGCGCCGCCAGCCACCAGCCGATCATCGGCGGATGGTCGTAGAAGCCCCAGTCGGGAACGCGGCCCCAGTCGATGAAGTAGGCTTCGTCGCCGGTGATCGGCATCGCGGCCGCCAGCCAGAAGCGGAAGGCGAGCGTGATCCAGAGCAGAGTGAAGAACAGCCGGCGGGGTTGCGTGCCGGCAAGGTTCATCAGCGATCGGCCAGGGCGAGACGGCGCTTCTTGACGGCGCCGGCGAGGGTGTCGAGCATGGCCGCGGTGTCTTCCCAGCCGAGGCAGGCATCGGTGATGGAGACGCCGTACTGCAGCGGCTTGCCGGGCGTCAGGTCCTGGCGGCCTTCCTTGAGGTGCGACTCGATCATGACGCCGAAGATGCGGTCCTCGCCGCCGGCGAGCTGCGCGGCGATGTCGTCGGCGACCTCGATCTGGCGCTTGAAGTCCTTGCGGCTGTTGGCGTGCGAGAAGTCGATCATGACGCGCGAGGCGAGGCCCGACTTGGCCAGCTCCTGGCACGCCGCCTCGACGGCCGCGGCCTGGAAGTTCGGCTCCTTGCCGCCGTGCAGGATGACGTGGCAGTCCTCGTTGCCGTTGGTCGACACGATCGCCGAATGGCCGGCCTTGGTGACCGAGAGGAAGTGATGCGGGCTGGCCGCCGCCTTGATCGCATCGACGGCGATGCGGATGTTGCCGTCGGTGCCGTTCTTGAAGCCCACCGGGCACGACAGACCGGAAGCCAGCTCGCGGTGCACCTGCGACTCGGTGGTGCGCGCGCCGATCGCGCCCCAGGCGATCAGGTCGGCCGTGTATTGCGGCGTGATGGTGTCGAGGAATTCGGTCGCGCAGGGCAGGCCGAGCTCGTTGATCTCCCACAGCAGCTTGCGGGCGAGCAGCAGGCCTTCGTTGATCTTGAAGCTGCCGTCGAGGCGCGGGTCGTTGATCAGGCCCTTCCAGCCGATGGTCGTGCGCGGCTTCTCGAAATACACGCGCATCAGGATCAGCAGGTCGTCGGCGTGGCGCTTCGCCTCGGCGCCGAGCCGGCGCGCATATTCCATGGCGGCCTCGAACTCGTGGATCGAGCAGGGGCCGACGATGGCCAGCAGGCGGTCGTCGGCGCCGTGGAGGATGCGGTGGATCGCCGCGCGCGCGCCGAAGGTCGTTTCCGCGGCCGGCTCGGTGGCCGGAAATTCGCGCAGCAGGTGGCCGGGCGGGGAAAGTTCCTTGATCTCCTTGATGCGGACGTCGTCGACGATGTGCTTCATCAGCCTACTACCTTGGTAAGAAGAGGGCGATTCTACCGTAGCCGGCCGGAGTTGCCTGAATTTCCGGCATTTCCGGGCTTTCGGCTACACTGTCGCCATTCACCGGAGGAGTTCATGGATTCCGCCCAGATCGTCCAGCTCGCCGGCAACGGCCTGTTCCATCGCGTCGACCTCGCCGCCGTCGGAACCCTGCTCGACGATTGCGCGCGCTGCACGGTCGCCGCGGGCGACACGCTGCTCGAGCCCGGCGCCGTCAACGACTGCCTCTACATCGTGCTGCGCGGCGAACTGCGCGTCTATCTCGAGGGCCACGATTCCCCGGCGCACTCCATCGTCGGCGCCGGCGAATGCGTCGGCGAAATGTCGGTGATCAACGGCCAGGGCGCCTCGGCCCTGGTGATCGCCGCCGCCGACAGCGAGCTGCTGGTGATGCCGCAGGCGATCCTGTGGACACTGATCGAGCGCTCGCACAGCTTCGCGCGCAACCTGCTCGCCATCCTCGCCGGACGCATCCGCATGGACAACCTGGCGCTCGTCACCACGTCGAGCCGCAGCCTCGAGTTCGAGCAGGCCGCCAGCGTCGACGTCCTCACCGGCCTGCACAACCGGCGCTGGATGACCGACGCGTTTCCGCGCTCGATCCGCCGCTGCGTCCAGGACGGCGCGCCGCTCTGCCTCGTCATGGCGGACATCGACGACTTCAAGGCGATCAACGACGAACTCGGGCACCTCACCGGCGACTCGGTGTTGCGCGCCGTCGCGCGCCGCCTCGCGGAGAGCCTGCGCGCCCCCGACCTGATCGCCCGCTACGGCGGCGAGGCCTTCGCCATCCTGCTGCCCAACACCACCACCGACGAAGGCGCCCGCATCGCCGAACGCCTGCGGCTGTCGGTGGAATTGATGTCGCTGGCGAAGGTGGCCGAAGGGGCGAGCGGGAAGCTGACGGTGTCTTGCGGGGTGGCGCCGCTGGGGCTGGATACCGAGATCGACACCCTGGTGTCGAACGCCGAAGTTGCGCTACGGCGTGCCAAAGCGGGTGGGCGGAATCGGGTTGAGGTGGCGGCTTAGGTTTTAACCGCCGAGGGCGACGGGTGGTCGTCGCCGCTCCGTGTCCCGCAGCGCAGCAGGGCACCCCGTCGGCCCGAGCGCACGCTCCAATGAACTCGTTACCGCCCAGTCCCGCCCACCGTCAGCCCATCGACACGCAGCGTCGGCAATCCCACTCCGACCGGCACGCTTTGCCCGTCCTTGCCGCAAGTGCCAACACCGGGGTCCAGCGCCATGTCGTTGCCGATCATCGAGACGCGCGTCAGCACGTCCGGGCCATTGCCGATCAGCGTCGCGCCCTTGACCGGGGTGGTGATCTTGCCGTTCTCGATCAGATAGGCCTCGGCGGTTGAGAAGACGAACTTGCCGCTGGTGATGTCGACCTGGCCGCCGCCGAAGTTCACTGCGTAGAGGCCCTTCTTCACCGACGCGATGATTTCCTGCGGGTCCTTGTCGCCGTTCAGCATGTAGGTGTTCGTCATGCGCGGGATCGGCAGGTGGGCGAAGGATTCGCGCCGGCCGTTTCCGGTCGGCTCCATGCCCATCAGGCGGGCGTTCAAGGCGTCCTGCATGTAGCCGACGAGGATGCCGTCCTCGATCAGCACGGTGCGCCGCGTCGGGTTGCCCTCGTCGTCGATCGAGAGCGAGCCGCGCCGGTTGGGGATGGTGCCGTCGTCGACGACGGTGACGCCCTTCGCCGCGACCTGCTCGCCGATGCGGCCGGCGAAGGCCGAACTGCCCTTGCGATTGAAGTCGCCCTTGAGGCCGTGGCCGATGGCTTCGTGCAGCAGGATGCCGGGCCAGCCGGCGCCGAGCACCACCGTCATGCTGCCGGCCGGCGCGGGCTTGGCCGCGAGGTTCACGGAGGCCTGGTGGATGGCCTTCTTGGCGTAGTCGCGCAGGATGTCGTCGGTGAAATAGGCGTAGTCGAAGCGGCCGCCGCCGCCCGCCGAGCCCTGCTCGCGCCGGCCGTTCTCCTGCATGAACACCGTCAGCGAGACGCGCACGAGGGGGCGCACGTCGGCGGTCAGGTGGCCGTCGGAGCGCATCACCAGCACGACTTCCCACGAGCCGGAGACGCTCGCCATCACTTCGGTGACGCGGTTGTCGGCGGCGCGCGCGTAGCGCTCGAGCCGCTCGAGCAGCTTCACCTTCTCGGCATCCGCAAGCGAGACGATCGGATCGTGCGCGCCGTAGAGCGCCGGCATCAGGCGGCGGCCGACGGCCGGCAGCGTTCCGGCCGTTCCCTGCGCGGCGATGGCGCGCGTCGCCTTCGCCGCCGATTCGAGCGCCGGCAGGCTGATCTCGTCGGAATAGGCGAATGCGGTCTTCTCGCCGGCGATCGCGCGCACGCCGACGCCCTGCTCGATGTTGAAGCTGCCGGACTTGACGATGCCTTCCTCGAGGCTCCACGCTTCGGAGCGCGCGTACTGGAAGTAGAGATCGGCGTAGTCGACGCGATGGCCGAGCATCTCGCCGAACACGCCGGAGAGCTTGGCCAGCGTGAGTTCGAAGGGCGTCAGCAGGCACTGCTCCGCCGTGTGGAAAAGGGTCGCGCTGTCGGTAGTGGTCATGGGGTTCCTTGTAGTTTCTTGTGCTGCAGGGCCGGCAAGGCCGTCCTCACTTCGGCAATGCGGGCGGGGTCGAGTTCCGCCGCGATGACGCCCTCGCCCTTGTCCATGCGCGCCAGCACGTCGCCCCACGGATCGACGATCATGCTGTTGCCATGGGTGACGCGGCCGGTCGGATGCGTGCCGCCCTGCGCGGCGGCGAGCACGTAGCACTGGTTCTCGACGGCGCGCGCGCGCAGCAGCAGTTCCCAGTGCGCGCGCCCGGTCGTGTCGGTGAAGGCGGCAGGGATCACCAGCAGGTCGAGCGTGCCGAGCGCGCGGAAGAGTTCGGGAAAGCGCAGGTCGTAGCAGATGCCGAGGCCGACGCGGCCGCAGGGCGCGTCGAAGGCGACCGGCGCGGAGCCCGCTTCGATCGTCGCCGCCTCGTCGTAGGACTCGTCGCCCTTGCGGAAGCCGAACAGGTGAATCTTGTCGTAGCGCGCCGCCTGCTTTCCGGCCGGATCGAACACCAGGCAGCTGTTGCGCATCTTGGCCGGATCGTCGCCGAACAGCGGCAGCGAGCCGCCGACCAGCCAGACGCCGTGACGGCGCGCGCAATCGGCGAGGAAGCGCTGGATCGGCCCTTCGCCCTCGCGCTCGCGCACCGCGAGGCCCGAGTCGCCGGCGCCGATCAGCGGAAAATATTCGGGCAGCGCGATCAGTTGCGCGCCTTGCGCCGCGGCTTGCGCGATCAGGCGCTCCGCCGTCGCGAGGTTGGGCGCGACCTCGGGAACCGAGATCATCTGCACGGCGGCGATCCGCATCATTTGTTCTCGCCCTCCTTCGCGTCCTTCGGCTGCCCCGCGAGCTTGACGACCTTCGGGTCGGCCCACGAGCCGGTCACCGCGTATTCGTAGGAGAAGGCGATGTCGAACGGGTTGCCGAAGATCTTGTTGAACACCCACGCGGCGGCGCCGGCGACCGGATGGGCGAGCAGCACGCCGGTGGCGATCGACTCGCCCAGCGCCGGCTGCACGCGCACCTTGAGGTTCTGCGTTTCGTTGGCGAGATTCACGGTGCCGGTCATCAGGACCTTCGCGGCCGGCCCGATGATCTGCAGGTTGTCGGTCTGCATCACCCCGCGCGTCACCGTGGCGTCGCCGCCGATGCCGTCGAAGGCGAACCCCTCGCTGAAGACGTCGCGGAAATCGAGCGTCAGCCGGCGCGGCAGGGATTGCAGCGAGAGCACGCCGAGCAGGCGGCCGACGCCCGGCTCGAGCCGGGCGAACTGCCCCGAGAAGGCCTCGAACTTGAAGCTGCCGTTGAGGCTCGCGTAGTTGATCGACGTCGGCGGTCCGCTCCACGACAGCTTCGCTTCGAGATTGGCGTTGCCGCGCTTGACGGCTTCGGGATAGCCGAAACGCCCGAGCGAGCGCTCGATGCTCTTGGTCGACAGCCGGACGTCGACCTGCGTGTTGGCCGCGTTCGGGCTCGGCCGCCAGCGGCTGCTGCCGTCCACCGTGAAGTCGTCGTTTCGGACGTCGAACGTGGCGTTCCAGTAGCCGTCCCGGGCGTTCTCGGCCTTGAACTTGACGGCGCCGAGATCCTTGCCCTGCACGACGCAGCGGTCGATCGCCAGGTCGATCGCCGGCATCTCGTCGGGATTGTCGAAGCTCGCCGCCTTCTGGCCGGGCGGCGATTCGGGAATCGAGAGATAGGACAGATGGCCCGAGACGCGGCCGGCGCCCTGGCCGTCCCATTCGAGCGCGCCGGCGGCGTCGCGGCTCTTGACGTCGGCCTTCCAGACGCCGCCGCTCTGCGTCCCGACCAGGCGCAGGCCGGCCACGCTGCGGCCGAAGGCGACCAGCTCGTCGGTGCGCAGGTCGATCTGGGTGACCGGCAGCGCCGTGTCGCCGCGGCCGCCGCCTCCGGCCATGCGCCGCCACGAGTCGAGGTCCAGGCGCTTGGCCTGCACCGCCAGCAGCAGCCCCCGGTCGGGCAGGCGCGGCGCCGTGCCGACGGCGATCACGCCGCGCTCGAGCACCGGTTTGCCGGCGTCGCTGCGGCGTATCAGCGTCGCCTTCAGCGCGCTGCCGAGACTCGCGGTGAGCACGCTGCGGCCGCCCGGCGCCTGCTTGCGGTCGAGCACCAGCGGCATCGCGTCGCGCGTCGTCTTGTTGAACGGCTCGGGCAGGGACGAGGCGATCCCCTGCAGGCTCGACTCGATATGCACCTCGGCATTCTTCTTCTTGACCTTCACGGTGCCGCTCCACGGTGCCGAGCCCGACAGGCTGTCGAACAGTGGCAGGCCGAGCTGCTGGCCGAGCGTGCGCGTCACCAGCGTGCCGGCCGCCTTGACGCCGACGCTGCCGTCCGGCGTCGTCGCCACGTCGACGGTGAGCGGCATGCCGTAGATCGCGGCGCGGATCTTCTGCGAATCCAGCCGCTCGCCGGTGAAATGCAGTTCGCCGTTGACGTCCGTCAGCGGCGGCGCGTCGGGATCGACCACCACCTGGTCATTGATGAAGCGGAAGCGGCCATCGACTTTGGTATTCGCGACATGCTGGAGCGGCATGTCGAGACGCAGGCGCAGCTCGCCGTTGCCGATCGCCTTCATGTCCTCGGTGAAGTGGTCGATGTGCTTGCCGACCGGGCTCGCCTCGATGAACTTGAGGAAGTCCGCCGTGGCCCCGCCGGCGCGCCCCTCGACCGCGAGCTGCTCCTCGGGCGCCTCGAGGTCGGGAATCTCGGCCGTGACGGGCCCGATGCCGACGCCGAGGATGCTGCCCTTGCTGGCCTGGATCGACATATGCGCGCCCTCGAACAGCAGCTCGCCGGCGATGTCCCGTATTTCCGGCCAGCCCGCTGCGTAGCGCAGGGTGGCGTCGCGGAAGCGGCCCTTGACCTGGAACACGCCGTCCCTGGCGTCGCGGAAGGGAAACTTGGCGAGGTCGCCCTTGAGCTTCAGCGTAGCCTCGTCGGCAGTGCCGGCCGGGATGGCGTCCTTGAGCCAGTTGCGCACGTCGGCGTTGACCACCAGCGGCATGTAGCGCCACACCGCGTTGCCGGCGGCATGCGCGAGCTTCGCCGCGAGGTCGATCTCGCCCGGCCCTGCCGTCCCCGCGGCGCGGTAGTAGCGTCCGCTGGCCTCGCCCGCGGCATCCCTGTTGCGGAACACGGCGCGCGACAGCTGCACCTCGATGCCCTTGGCGTCGGCCTGCCAGCGCGCATCGGCGGACAGCGCCTCGAAGGGCAGGCGCGGGTCGGCGAAGATCGACGGCAGTTCGAGCGACGAGCGCCCGCTCGCCAGCGTCAGGCTGCCGCTCCTTTCGTCGCCGTCGACGCTGCCGGTGAGGCCCGAGAATCCCGGCAGGCCGTCCGCCGCGGCGACGCCGAGCTCCTCGAAGCCGCCTTTGGCGCGCCAGTTCTTCAGGTCGCCCGCCGCGCCGTTCCAGGCGAGCTTGAAGTCCTTCAGCCGGCCGCGCGGCGCATACGTCGCCAGACCTTCGCGCATCTTGGCGTCCAGCGGCAGGTGGGCGGCCAATGCGGTCAGCGCGTTGAGATCGAGGCCGTTGGTCTCGAGTTCGCCGCCGGCCGGGCGGTTGCCTGCCGGCGCGCGATAGTCCAGGCGGAAATCGGTCGGCGCGACATGGACGCCGTCGCGCGTGGCGAGCGCCAGGTGGCGCGTCTCGATCTCGAAGCCGTCGGGCCGCCGCACGGCGCGCACGCGGCCGGCGAGGCGCGTCAAGTCGAGTTGCGGCAGGTCGCGCGCGAAGCGCAGCTGCACGCCGGCCAGCCGGATGTCGGCGGCGACGCCGGTGGCCTGCTCGTCGGCGAAAGACAGCCACAGGCGCAAGCCGCCGCTGCCGCGCGGCAGGTCGATCGGGTAGTCGACCCAGGTGCGCCAGACGGCGAGGTCGGCGTAGTCGAGCTCGGCGTAGACCTGGCCGCGCCACGACTCGATCCTGGCGATGTCGCTGCCGCGCACGTCGCCGCGCACGTCGAGGCGCGCCGCCATGCCGGCCGGCGGCTCGCCGACGAGGCCGAAGCGATGGCGGCCGCCGTCGTTCTGCAAGTCGAGGTTCAGGTGCGTCAGCGCCAGCGTCGGCGCGCCGCGCAGCTCGTCGTGCCAGCGGATCGAGGCGTCGCGCACGACGATGCGGTCCTGCGACAGCACCCACTGGTCGAAGCCGCTCTCGGCGCCGCCGGCGCCTACTTCCAGGCCCGCGACGAAGAAGTGCCCGACCGGGTCGCGCCGCACGTCGAGATCGGGCGCGATGATTTCCAGGTTGTGCAGGCGCAGCTCGAAATGCCACAGCGACGACCAGGCGAGCTCGGCGCGCACCTCGCCGAGATCGAGCCCCGGCCGGCCCTGCGCGTCGTGGATGTCGAGATCGTGGATGGCCAGGCGCGGCCGCAGGCCGGCCCAGCCGGCGTCGATGGCGCGGATCGTCACCGGCAGCTTGAGCGCGCGCGTCAGCGTCGTCTCGATGTCGCCGCGATAGTTCTCGATCTGCGGCAGCACCGCGTAGCGCAGCACCAGGACCAGCGCGCCGAAGACGAAATAGGCGGCGAGCGCGAGCAGGCCCGCGACGGTCAGCAGGCTGCGCGCGACGGGATGAGAGACGAGGCGGCGAAGGGAAACGGAAATCGCGGTTATGCGCATGTACGGTGGCGCGCCGCCGCCACGCGAACGATACAATGGCGGGCCCGGCAATCAAACCCGCATTCTAAACCAATGACCTTCCCGGCCGCCTTTCCGCAGTGCTCGCGATATGTGGCGCGCATGCTGGAGTCCCGGCCCGAACTGGCGCGGGAAGTGGCCTGCGGCAAGCCCTGGCCGCTGCGCGCCGAGGAGCTGCGCGCGTGGCTCGCCGCCGAGCCGCTCGACGAGGAGACGCTGAAGCCCGCGCTGCGGCGCCTCAAGCAGCGCGCCTTCGCCCACGTCGCGGCGCAAGACCTCGGCGGCCGCGCGGCCTTGGCCGACGTGACGGAAGCCATGACCGCGCTCGCCGAGGTGGCCATCGCCGTCGCGGTCGACGTGCTCTCCGCGGCGCAGCAGGCGCGCTACGGCACGCCGCGCAACGCCCAGGGCGTCGAGCAGAAGCTGATCGTAGTCGGCATGGGCAAGCTCGGCGGGTGCGAGCTCAACGTCTCCTCCGACATAGACCTGATCTTCGTCTACCCCGACGAGGGCGAGACCGACGGCGCGCGGCCGATCTCCAACTTCGAATACTTCACGCGGCTCGGGCGCGCGCTGATCAACGCCATCGCCGACAGCACCGGCGACGGCCGCGTCTTCCGCGTCGACATGCGGCTGCGCCCCGACGGCGATTCCGGCCCGCTGGCCTGTCCCTTCGACATGCTGGAGAACTACTTCGTCACGCAGGGCCGCGAATGGGAGCGCTACGCCTGGATCAAGGCGCGCCCGCTGACCGGAGAGCGCCACGACGAGCTCGAGGCGCTGCGCCAGCCCTTCGTCTTCCGCAAGTACCTCGACTTCGGCACCATCGAGGCGATGCGCGGCCTGCACGTGCAGATCCGCCGCGAGGTCGCCAAGAAGGACATGGCGAACAACATCAAGCTCGGTCCCGGCGGCATCCGCGAGATCGAGTTCATCGCCCAGGTGTTCCAGCTGATCCGCGGCGGCCGCGACCGCGCGCTGCAGATCAAGCCGACCCTGCGCGTGCTGCGCCTGCTCGCCGAGCGCGGGCACCTGACGCAGGACGCGGTGAACGACCTCGCCGCGGCCTACGACTTCCTGCGCCGGCTCGAGCATCGGCTGCAGTACCTCGACGACGCCCAGACGCACAGCCTGCCGGAGAGCGCCGCGGACCAGCGCCTGATCGCCCTGGCGATGGGCTTTTCCTCCTACGAGGCCCTGCTCGCCGAGCTCGACGACCACCGCCAGACCGTCACGCATCATTTCGAGGGCGTCTTCAGCGATCCCAACGCCAAGGACCACGAGCTCGACGGCGTCTGGTCGGATGCCGACGGCCACGCCGAAAGCCTCGCGCGGCTCGGCTTCAAGGATGTCGCCGGCGCCTGCCGGCGGCTCGCCGGCGTGCGCTCCGGCGCCCGCTACCAGCGGCTTGCCGACACCGCCAAGACGCGCTTCGACACCCTGGTGCCGCGCGTGATCGAGGCGGCGGCCGAGACGGCCGATCCCGACGCGACGCTGGCGCGCTGCCTCGATCTGCTCGAGGCCGTGTCGCGCCGCGCCGCCTATCTCTCGCTGCTGCAGCAGTATCCTCAGGCGCTGCACAAGCTCGCCGAAATCGTCGGCAGCTCGAGCTGGGCGGCCGCCTATCTGCTGCGCCATCCGATCCTGCTCGACGAGCTGCTCGACGCGCGCAGCCTCGAGGCGGCGCCCGATTGGCCGGCCTTCCGCGGCGAGCTCGACGGCCGCCTCGAGGAGGCCGAGCCCGACACCGAGCGCCAGATGGACATCATGCGCGAGGCCCATCACGCCCAGGTATTCCGCCTGCTGGCCCAGGACCTCGCCGGCCTGCTGCCGCTCGAGCGGCTGTCCGACCACCTGTCGGAGCTCGCCGACATCGTCCTCGACCTGACGATCAACTATGCGTGGCGCAAGCTGCTGCGCCGCCATCGCGAGGTGCCGCGCTTCGCCGTCATCAGCTACGGCAAGCTCGGCGGCAAGGAGCTCGGCTACGCGTCCGACCTCGACATGATCTTCCTGTTCGACGACGATCATCCCGACGCCGCGCAGATCTACTCGAAGCTGGCCATGCGCATCGTCACCTGGCTCGATACGCGCACCTCGGCGGGCCAGCTGTTCGAGACCGACCTGAGGCTGCGGCCGAACGGCGAGTCGGGACTGGTGGTGACGTCGCTCGACGCCTTCCGCCGCTACCAGCTCGAATCGGCCTGGCTGTGGGAGCACCAGGCGCTGACGCGCGCGCGCTTCTCGGCCGGCGATACCGAGATCGGCCAGTCGTTCCACGAGATCCGCATCGAAATCCTGCGCCAGCGCCGCGACCTCGCCGAACTCAAGCGCGAGGTGCAGGCAATGCGCCAGAAGATGGTCGACGCGCATGCCGCCAAGAGCGAGCTGTTCGACCTCAAGCACGATCCCGGCGGGCTGATCGACGTCGAGTTCATCGTGCAGGCGCTGGTGCTCGGCCATTCCGCCGACCATCCCGAACTCACCGCCAACCGCGGCAACATCGCGCTGCTGCGCTTCGCCGCCGAGGCCGGCCTGATCCCGGCCGATCTCGCCGAGACGGTGCGCGACGCCTACCGCGAGTATCGCCGCATGCAGCACGCGCTGCGCCTGAACAACGCCAAGAGCCGCGTCGATCCCGCCCTCGTCGCCGACAAGGTCGAGGCGGTGCGCGCGCTCTGGAAATTCGTATTCGATTGAACCGGAGAACAACACCATGCCCGTGAATTACGCCACGCCCGCCGCCGACCAACTCCACGCCGTCGCCGGCGTCCGCCTGGGCGTCGCCGAAGCCGGCATCCGCAAGGCCGACCGCCGCGACCTGACGCTGATCGAACTGGCTCCCGGCAGCGCGGTCGCCGGCGTGTTCACGCAGAACCGCTTCTGCGCCGCGCCGGTGCAGGTCTGCAAGGCGCACCTGGCGAAGCGCGACATCCGCGCGCTGGTGATCAACACCGGCATCGCCAACGCCGGCACCGGCGAGGCGGGCATGGCCGCCGCCAACGCCACCTGCGCGGCAGCGGCGATGCTGATGGACTTGCGGGCCGAGCAGGTGCTGCCCTTCTCCACCGGCGTCATCATGGAGCCGCTGCCCGTCGAGCGCATCAAGGCGGGCCTGCCGGCGGCGAACTCGGCGCTGAAGGCCGACGGCTGGTTCGACGCCGCGCACGCGATCATGACCACCGACACCGTCGCCAAGGCCGCCTCGAAGCGCGTCGCGATCGGCGGCAAGACCGTGACCATCACCGGCATCTCCAAGGGCGCCGGCATGATCAAGCCGAACATGGCGACGATGCTCGGTTTCGTCGCCACCGATGCGGCGGTCGCGCAACCGATGCTCGAGCGGCTGGTCAAGGAAGTCGCCGACGAGTCGTTCAACTGCGTGACGGTCGACGGCGACACTTCCACCAACGACTCGTTCATCCTCATCGCCACCGGCAAGGGCGAGGCGCGCTTCGATGCGGTGACGGCTTCCGGCTGGGAGGAATTCAAGGCGGCCGTCACCGCGGTCGCGCGCGAGCTGGCGCAGGCCATCGTGCGCGACGGCGAAGGCGCGACCAAGTTCATCGAGATCGACGTCGAGGGCGCGCGCACGCGCGACGAAGCAAAAGCCGTCGGCTACGCCATCGCCCATTCGCCGCTGGTGAAGACGGCCTTCTTCGCCTCCGACCCCAACCTCGGCCGCATCCTCGGCGCCATCGGCAACGCCGGCATCGCGGACCTCGACGTCGCGAAGGTGAAGCTCCGGCTCGGCGACGTGCCGGTCTCGGAGAACGGCGGACGCGCCGCGAGCTACCGCGAGGAAGACGGCGCCGCCGCGATGAAACCCGCCGAGATCGCCGTGCGCGTCGACCTCGGCCGCGGCAGCCACGCCGCCAAGGTGTGGACCTGCGACTTCTCCTACGACTACGTGAAGATCAACGCCGACTACCGATCATGAACGCGCTCTGGCTGGCGCTGGCGTGGCTCGCCTTCGCCGTCTTTCATTCCGCCGCGGCCTCGCTGGCGGCCAAGCGCCGGGTCGCGCAGTGCTGGCCGGCGGCCGCTTCCTGGTATCGGCTCGCCTACAACGGCGTCTCGCTGGTCGCCGCATTGCCGATCCTTTATCTGTCCTACGCGCTCGATGGCCCCGCGTTGTGGCAATGGACCGGCGGCTGGCGCTGGCTGTCGCACGGCCTTGCCATCGCCGCGCTGGCCGGCTTCGTCATCACCTCGCGCTGGTACGACATGGACATCTTTCTCGGCCTGCGGCAGATTCGCGAGCACGACCGCCAGCCCGACGGGCACGAGCATTTCCGCATCTCCCCCGTGCATCGCTTCGTGCGCCATCCCTGGTATTTCTTCGGCCTCGTGCTGATCTGGAGCGGCGACAAGACGCTGCCGCTGCTGGTGTCGACTGCCGCGATCACGGTGTACTTCATCGTCGGCTCGAAGCTCGAGGAGAGAAAGTTGGTCGCGATCCATGGCGATGCTTATCGCCGCTACATGGAGCGGGTGCCGGGTCTCGTGCCCTTGCCGTGGAAACGCTTGAGCGTTGAGGAGGCGCGGCGGTTGGGGGGGTGAGGTGTTGATGCTTTAACCGCCAAGGGCGACGGGTGGTCGTCGCCGCTTCGTGTCCCCCGGCGCAGAAAATCAAAGGGCCTGCGCCTCCTCCTTTACGTACGCGTCGACGACCACCCGCCACCCTCGGCTTGACGCCCTGCCGTTCTGGTCCAGGAACTGGCACAGCGGTTCCGCTCGTGCCGATGGGGTGGTCCGCTGCGCGTAAGTAAAGGAGGAGGCGGACGCCCTATCGCTCTTGTCCGCCGGGGGACATGGAGCGCAGCGGACCACCCCGTCGGCACGAGCGCGCGCGCAAGACTCCCGGCTAATGCAGCGTCCGCGGCATCGACAGCAAGAACTCCGCGATCGGCGCGTCGAACTGCGTGCCATCCTCGGCCGTCATCTGGTAGCTGCCCTTCATCGTCCCGACCGGCGTGGCGAGCGCGCAGCCGCTCGTGTATTCGAAATGCTCGCCCGGCTTGAGCAGCGGCTGGTGGCCGACCACGCCGAGGCCGCGCACCTCCTGCACCACGCCTTCGCTGTCGGTGATGACCCAGTGGCGCGAGATCAATTGCGCGGCGACGCTGCCGGCGTTGGTGATGGTGATCGTGTAGGAAAAGACGTGGCGGTCCTCGTCCGGGTCCGACTGGTCGGCCAGATACTGGGTCTTCACCTGCACGTCGATCGCGTATTTCGCTTCGGCCATCGGCTCTTGCCTTATGCATGCCATCAGAAAAAATTAGTCGGCCTGATGATAACCGCCGGCTAAAATCGCGTCCATTCTCTCATGAGGTCGACCATGTCCAAGTACCGCATCGCTCCTTCGATCCTCTCGGCCAACTTCGCCAAGCTCGGCGAAGAGGTGGACAATGTACTCGCCGCCGGCGCCGACATCGTGCA
This sequence comes from Rhodocyclaceae bacterium, assembly GCA_027310465.1. Taxonomy (GTDB): domain Bacteria; phylum Pseudomonadota; class Gammaproteobacteria; order Burkholderiales; family Rhodocyclaceae; genus Nitricoxidireducens. The sequence continues at coordinate 6,982 of DAIDAU010000508.1, read as the reverse complement.
TTTCGACGTCATGGACAACCATTACGTTCCGAATCTCACGATCGGCCCGCTGGTCTGCGAGGCGCTGCGCAAGCACGGCGTCACCGCGCCGATCGACGTGCATCTGATGGTGAAGCCGGTCGACCGCATCGTGCCCGATTTCGCCAAGGCCGGCGCCACCTACATCACCTTCCACCCCGAAGCCTCGGAGCACATCGACCGCACCATCGCGCTGATCCGCGACAACGGCTGCAAGCCGGGCCTGGTGTTCAATCCGGCGACGCCGCTCGACGTGCTCGAATGGACGCTCGACAAGCTCGACATGGTGCTGCTGATGTCGGTGAACCCGGGCTTCGGCGGCCAGAAGTTCATCCCGCACGTGCTCGAGAAGGCGCGCCGCGTGCGCCAGATGATCGATGCCACCGGCAAGGACATTGCGCTGGAGATCGACGGCGGCGTCGGCCCGGCCAACATCCTCGAAGTCGCCAAGGCCGGTGTCGATACCTTCGTCGCCGGTTCGGCCATCTTCAGCGCCGGCAAGGACGCGGACGCGCACCGCTACGACTCGGTGGTCGCCGCCATGCGGGCGGAGCTGGCGAAGGCGCGATGATGCAAGCGCGTGCCGTCCTCATCGACCTCGACGGCACGATGCTCGATACCGTGCTGGATCTGCACGCGGCCGCCAACCGCATGCTGCGCGACTCTGGCCGCGACGAGGCTTCCATCGAGACGATCCGCACCTACGTCGGCCGGGGAATCCCGGCTCTCGTCAAGCGCTGCATGGCCGGGCGGCTGGATGCCGCCGACGATCCCGGGCCGGTTCCCGAGGACGCGCTCGCCTCGTTCCGTCGCCACTATGCGGACACCAACGGCCGCGAGGCGAAGGTCTATCCCGGCGTGATCGACGGGCTGGAGGCGTTCAAAGCCAAGGGCCTGCGGCTGGCCTGCATCACCAACAAGGCGGAGGCGTTCACCCGACCGCTGCTGCAGCGCGCGGGGCTCGCCGGCTACTTCGACGTCGTCGTCTCCGGCGACACGCTGCCGCGCGCGAAGCCCGACCCGATGCCGCTGATCTGGGTCTGCGGCCATTTCGACCTCAAGCCGCGCGACATGCTGATGATCGGCGACTCGCGCAACGACTTCCTCGCGGCGCGCGCCGCGGGATGCCCGATCTTCCTCGTTCCCTACGGCTACAACGAGGGCCATGATGTGCGCAAACTGGAAGGCGATGCTATAGTTGCCACACTTTTTGAGGCGGCAAAGCTGATCACTCGCGCATAGCCATGCAACACCGCAATCTGCAATCGACGAAGAAGCACGCCCTCGGGGCGGAGGCCTGGCCCTGGCGCCGCAGGCGCTGGCAGTAGCTTCCCCGCGCGCGTCATGCATGACGTGTGCCGCGCACCCGATCTTCGTCGCTTTGTGGAGTTGTCATGACTGAATCCGAATTCAATCGTCTGGCTGCGGCCGGCTATAACCGCATCCCGGTCACCCTCGAGACGTTCGCCGACCTCGACACGCCGTTGTCGATCTACCTCAAGCTGGCCGGCGGGCCTTATTCGTATCTCCTCGAATCCGTGCAGGGCGGCGAACGCTTCGGCCGCTATTCGTTCATCGGGCTGCCGTCTTCGACGCGCATTGCGGTCTACGGCTCGACCATCATGCTGCTGACCGGCAACCGCGTGGCCGAGCGGCGCGAGCACACCAACCCGATGTCGTTCATCTCCGAGTTCATGGCGCGTTTCAAGGTGCCGGACCTCAAGGGATTGCCGCGCTTCTGCGGCGGGCTGGTCGGCTGCTTCGGCTACGACACGGTGCGCGCCATCGAGCCGAAGCTCGCCGAAGTTTCCAAGCCCGATCCGCTCGGCACGCCGGACATCATGCTGACGCTGTCGGAAGAGATCGCGATCGTCGACAACCTCTCGGGCAAGCTGACGCTGGTGGTGTTCGCCGAGCCCGGCTTCCCCGGCGCGTGGAAGCAGGCGCAAGTTCGGCTCAAGGAACTGCTCGCCAAGCTGCGCGAGCCGGTGCGGATTCCCGAAGACGAGGCGGTCGAAAGCAAGCCGGCCGAGTCGGAGTTCGGCGAGGAAGCCTTCAAGGCCGCCGTGCGCAAGGCCAAGCAGTACATCGTCGACGGCGACGTCATGCAAGTGGTGCTGTCGCAGCGCATGAGCAAGCCGTTCGCGGCCCATCCGCTGGCGCTCTACCGCAGCCTGCGTTCCTTGAACCCGTCGCCTTACATGTTCTATTTCGACTTCGAGGACTTCCACGTCGTCGGCGCCTCTCCGGAGATCCTCGTGCGCCTCGAAGACGGCACCGTCACCGTGCGGCCGATCGCCGGCACGCGCAAGCGCGGCGCGACGCCCGAGGAGGACGTCGCGCTCGCCGCCGAACTGCTCGCCGACCAGAAAGAGCGCGCCGAGCATCTGCAACTGCTCGACCTCGGCCGCAACGATTGCGGACGCGTCGCAAAGGTGGGCAGCGTCAAGGTGACCGACCAGTTCATCATCGAGCGCTACTCGCACGTGATGCACATCGTCTCCAACGTCGAAGGCCAGCTGAAGGACGACGAAGGTCCGGTGTCGGTGCTCAAGGCGACCTTCCCCGCCGGCACGGTGTCGGGCGCGCCGAAAGTTCGCGCGATGGAAATCATCGACGAGCTCGAGCCGACCAAGCGCGGCATCTACGCCGGCGCAGTCGGCTATCTCGGCTTCAATGGGGACATGGACCTCGCCATCGCGATCCGTACGGCAGTCGTCAAGGACGGCCGCATCTACGTGCAGGCGGGCGCCGGGATCGTCGCAGATTCCGATCCCGACAGCGAATGGCACGAGACGCTGAACAAGGCGAAGGCGCAGCTGCGTGCCGCCGAGATGGCCGAGCGCGGCCTCGACACGCGCTTAGAGTGAAGGAGAAGAACATGTTGCTGATGATCGACAACTACGACTCCTTCACCTACAACCTCGTGCAGTACTTCGGCGAATTGGGCGCCGACGTGCGCGTCTATCGCAACGACGCCATCACGCTGAAAGAGATCGCGGCGATGAAGCCCGATCACCTGGTGGTCTCGCCGGGACCGTGCTCGCCGAAGGAAGCCGGTATTTCGGTCTCCGCGATCCAGGAATTCGCCGGCAGGATCCCCATCCTCGGCGTCTGCCTCGGGCACCAGAGCATCGGCTATGCCTTCGGCGGCGAGATCGTGCATGCCAAGACCATGATGCACGGCAAGCTCTCGGCGATCCATCACGCCAACAAGGGCGTATTCACCGGCCTGCCGAATCCGCTCACCGCGACGCGCTACCACTCGCTGGCGATCCGCCGCGAGACGCTGCCGGCCGACCTCGAAATCACAGCTTGGACCGACGACGGCGAGATCATGGGCGTGCGCCACAAGACGCTGGCCGTCGAAGGCGTGCAGTTCCATCCCGAATCCATCATGACCGAGCGCGGCCACGACCTGCTCGCCAACTTCCTCAAAGGAGTCCGCTGATGATCACGCCCCAGGAAGCCCTGCAGCGCACCATCGAGCACCGCGAAATCTTCCATGACGAAATGCTGCACCTGATGCGGCTGATCATGGCCGGCGAAGTCTCTCCGGTGATGACGGCGGCGATCCTCGCGGGGTTGCGCACGAAGAAGGAAACCATCGGCGAGATCGCCGCCGCGGCGACCGTGATGCGCGAGCTTTGCACCAAGGTGCACGTGGCGAACAACGCGAACTTCGTGGATATCGTCGGCACTGGCGGCGACTCGGCGCATACCTTCAACATCTCCACGGCCTCGGCCTTCGTCGTCGCCGCGGCCGGCGCGACGGTTGCCAAACACGGCGGGCGCAGCGTCTCCTCCAAGTCGGGTTCGGCCGACGTGCTCGAAGCGCTGGGCGCCAGGATCACGCTGAACGCGCAGCAGGTCGGCGAATGCATCCAGGCGACGGGAATGGGCTTCATGTTCGCGCCCAACCATCATCCGGCGATGAAGAACGTCGCACCGGTGCGCAAGGAAATGGGCGTGCGCACCATCTTCAACATTCTCGGACCTCTTACCAATCCGGCCGGCGCGCCGAACACGCTGATGGGCGTATTCCATGCCGACCTCGTCGGCATCCAGGTGCGCGTCATGCAGCGCCTCGGCGCGCAGCACGTGCTGGTGGTATGGGGCAAGGACGGCATGGACGAGGTGTCGCTCGGCGCTGCCACGATGGTCGGCGAGCTGAAGAACGGCGAGATCCTCGAATACGAGATCCATCCGGAGGACTTCGGCCTGCAGATGGTGTCGAACCGCGGGCTCAAGGTCGGCGATGCGGAAGAGTCGAAAGCGATGCTGATCGGGGCGCTGGAGAACAAGCCCGGCACCGCGCGCGAAATCGTCACGCTCAACGCCGGCACCGCGCTCTATGCGGCCAACAAGGTTGACTCGATCGGCGCCGGCATCGCGTTGGCGAAGGAAACCATCGCGAGCGGCGCGGCGCGCAAGAAGCTCGACGAGTTCGTGCGGTTCACTCAGCGCTGCGCATGAGCGCCGACATCCTCGACAGGATCCTCGCCGTCAAGCGCGAGGAGGTGGCTGCGGCGAAAGCCTCCCGTCCGCTGGCCGCCGTTCGCGACGAAGCCGAGGCCCAGCCGCCCGCCCGCGACTTCGTGGGCGCCATCCGAGCGAAGATCGCCGCCGGCCGGCCGGCCGTGATCGCCGAGATCAAGAAGGCCAGCCCGTCAAAGGGCGTCCTGCGCGAAGATTTCCAGCCCGCCGAGATCGCCGCCGACTACGAAAAGCACGGCGCCGCCTGCTTGTCGGTGCTGACCGATCGGCAGTTCTTCCAAGGCGCCCCCGAATACTTGCAGGCGGCCCGCGCTGCCTGTTCCCTGCCGGTCCTGCGCAAGGACTTTCTCGTTGATCCCTATCAGGTCTTCGAGGCCCGCGCCTTGGGCGCGGACGCCATCCTGCTCATCGTGGCGGCGCTCGACCTGACTGAAATGCGCGAAATGGAAGACATCGCGTCGAGTCTGGGCATGGCCGTACTGGTCGAAGCCCACGACGGCGCCGAGGTTGACGTCGCACTCAAACTGAACACGCCGCTGATCGGCATCAACAACCGCAATTTGCGGACGTTCGACGTCGATCTGCAAACGACGATCGGGCAACTCTCGCGAATTTCCGGCGATCGGATTGTCGTTACCGAATCCGGCATCCGGAAGTCGGCCGACGTCAGCCTCATGCGCGACCGGGATGTCCAGACCTTCCTCGTCGGCGAAGCCTTCATGCGCTGCCCCAGCCCCGGCGCCGAGTTGGCGCGGCTTTTCGGCTGACCCTGTTTGGTTCGCGTCGATGACACCCGCCGCGGCGGGGACATCGACCTTTTGCTTACTCCTGCGAAGCGGCATTTCCACTCGCGCATCGCGTTGCCAGCCGCCACGCGCGGCTGACGGACGCCAAACTCGGACAACGACGATGTCGAATCCCCAGCGGCCGATGCTGCGGCCTGGGTCGAAGCATCGCTCAAACGCTAACCTGCGGTTCCGTATGCGTGAGATCCGCAACGCATTGCACACGACTATCTGCCTGATCAGCTTACGGAAATCCACGCTGCCATTCATGGCACATACGGTCCCGAACTCTTGCGCCTGCGCGACGCATTAGCCTAAACCGGCCTTTACCCGATCGGCCCGGTCGGCCTCCCCCTGTCGGTGGTTGCTAAAATGCCACACAAAAAACATTTTCCATCATATCTGAGGGCATTTCTTTTGGCCTAGTGCCATACGGCGGGCAGAATCACGCCATCCCTCGAAAACGGGGGCTAACTTGGAATCAGTGGCCAGCCACGTCGTGTCATTGAGACCGCAATTTTCTACAACAAGGAGTAACCATATGCAGAAGAAACTGATCGCCCTGGCCATCGCTGGCCTCTCCGGCGCCGCCTTCGCCCAGTCCAACGTCCAGATCTACGGCACCCTCGATGGTTCGTATGAAGCGGTGTCGGCCTCCGGCGCCAACGGCGGCACCGGCTACGCCTCGCGCAACCGCATCGCCACCAACTCCTCGCTGCTCGGCTTCAAGGGCACGGAAGCCGTCGGCAACGGCACGACGGTCGTCTGGCAGGTCGAGAACCAGCTTTCGCTCGACGGCCCCAACGGCACGCTGACCAACAGCCAGTCGATGCCCAACGGCTGGAACACGCGCGACACCTATCTCGGCCTCAACGGTGCCGCCGGCACGGTGCTGGTTGGCTACTTCTCGACCTTCCAGCGCAGCGTTGCCGCCAAGTTCGACGTGATGCCCGGCGCCACCGGCCCGGCTTCGAGCCTGAACACCATCGGCCGCGTCAATACCGGCGCCGTGTATGCTGCCGCTACGGGCGGTCAGAACACGTTCGGCACGACGGTGATCGGTAACCAGAATCTGAGCAACAACGTCGGCACGATCTTCCGTTCGCAGGCCATCGCCTACGTCACGCCGTCGTTCAGCGGCTTCAGCGCCGGCCTCGCCTACGTGCCCAACGAAAACCGCGACAACACCGTAGCCAATGCGGGCGCGGTTCAGAAGAACCCGTCCGGCTGGAACGCCGTCGCCAACTACGACAACGGCCCGCTCGCCGCGTCGCTGACCTATCTGAAGCTCACCGACATCGGCGCGTTGTCCGCCACGCCGCCCACCGCGACCTTCACCGGCGCGGAGAACAACAAGGCTTGGTTGCTCGGCGCCTCCTACGCCTTCGCGCCCGAGACCAAGCTCTTCTTCATGTATGACAACTTCAAGGGCGCGCTCGGTCTGAGGGCAGGCGGCGATGCCACCGTCAAGCGCAACGCCTGGTATCTGGGCTTCTATCAGGGCTTCGGCAGCAGCGAAGTCCGCGCCTACTACTCGAAGATCGGCGACAACAGCGTGGGCGGCATCAACGCCGCTGGCGGCAAGAGCTTCGGCGACGATGGCGCCACCGGCTTCGGCTTGCGCTATGCCTACAACCTCAGCAAGCGCACCCACGTCTACGCGATCTACACGCGCATCACCA
>DAIDAU010000061.1 GCA_027310465.1 Rhodocyclaceae bacterium | reverse complement strand
CGATGGGCGGCTTCGTCGTGCAGAAATACCTCGAGCGCCACGAGGCCGCCGGCGCCGCGCTGCTGTGCTCGGTGCCGCCGCAGGGGCTGATGGCTTCGGCCTTCGGCCTGATGTTCACGCGGCCGGGCCTGATGAAGGATCTGAACCGACTGATGGGCGGCGGTCAGGTGTCGCTCGACACGCTGCGCGAAGCGCTGTTCGCGCAGCCGGTCTCGGTCGACGACCTCAAGCGCTACTACCGCCTGGCGCAGCCCGAGTCGTACCGCGCCGTCTGGGACATGACGCTGTTCAACCTGCCGCATCCGTCGCGCGTCTCCAGGACGCCGCTGCTGGTGCTCGGCAGCGAATGCGACCACCTGATCCCCGCGTCGCTGGTCGAGATGACGGCGCGCACCTACAATGTGGAGGCGCAGATATTTCCGGCGATGGGCCACGGCATCATGCTCGAGCGGGAGTGGCGCAAGCCGGCGCAGCGCATGCTCGAATGGCTCGAACAGGAGTGCCTCGCATGATCACCTTCCGCTCCGAAGTCGGCCCCGACATCATGATGTTCGACGACGTCGCGCACCGCATGATGGAGCTGATGGGCAAGGAACACGCCGATCACGGCGTGGTCACCGTCGAACAACTGCCGCAGGCGATCGCGCGGCTCAAGACCGCCGCGGCGCTCGACAAGGCGCAGCACGGCGCCCCCTTGAACGAGGAGGACGAGGAAAGCGCGATCGCGCGCCCGGTCGGACTGGCGCAGCGCGCCACGCCCCTGATCGAACTGCTGGAAATCTCGCTGTCGCGCCGGAAGCCGGTGACCTGGGGCATCTAGCGCGGCTAGAACAGTTCTATCTCCCCGCCGCTCGCCGCGACTCCCTTCATGCGCATGGCCATGTACCGCTCGAGCGCCTGGTCGACGGAAACGCCGTGCACCACCGCGTCGAACATGGCGCGCTCCTCGGCCATCGTGTACTTCGAGCGCACGCGCTGCTGCAGCGCCACCCACTCCTGCGGCTGATAGAGCCGGCGCGCATCGCTGACGAGCTCCGACAAGCCCTCGAGGCTGCGGCAGACGTGCCCCAGCCGCTGCACCAGCTTGTCGTAGAACTGGAAGGCGACGATCGCGTGGTGGATCTTCTGCGACACGAGCTGCGTGTTGTTCGCGATCTCGCCCTTGACCATGCCGTTGCCGACGGTGTCGGGCAGCGTGGACACCGCCGTCTCGACCAGCTGCAGCGTCTCCGCCAGCGAAGTGAAGGTATCGGTCAGCACCTCGACCGACGCGTTCGATTCGCGCATCGCCGCTTCGACCTGGCCGGCGGCCAACTCGATCATCAATACGGTCTCGCGCACCTGGCTCCAGTCCAGGTCGGGCGAATAGGCGCGGGTGCCGCCGGGTTTGGACATCGGGAACTCCTTCGAACGCGGGCCGGGGGCCTCGTCGCTAGTGGTCGCGTCGGCCGATGAAGGATATCGGCACCGCGTCGGGCCCGCCGCTCTTGAGCGGCGCCGCCGCGTAGTCGGGCATTTCGGGCGCCGCCGAGCCGGAAGCCTGCATCAGCTTCTGGATCAGGACCTGCACCTGCTCGGCCAGCCAGTCCTCTTCCACGCGCGTCGGCATGAAGCGCAGTTCCCTGGCGCGTTCGGGAATCTCCGCCACCGTCATGGTTTCGTGCGCCGCGAAGGCGTTGGAAAAGAACGGCCCGGCGATGAAGCGCATGTGATAGCTGCCGGCGCCGTCCGCCTCCAGCACGAAGACGCGCGCGCCTTCGGCGCGCTGCTCCTCGTTGTCGCTGCGGTCGCCGAACACGGGCATGGCCGAGAAGGCCGCCTGATCCGGGTGTCCCTGCACAAAGCGCACGGCTTCGTCGAAGCTCATGCGACCGTCGTTTTCTTCAGCCATCGTCGTCTCCTTGGGGGTCTGTTGATCGTCTCGCCTTGTACTGTGCATATTCAGGCGAGTTAGGCCGAATCTTACGACATCGGCTCGCGCAGCGGCGCCCCACCCGCGGTGTGGGATAAGGAGAGACTTTCGGCGCGCCGCCCTACTTCGCCGGTTCGGCGCCGACCTTGCGCGTGTCGGTGCCCTTCAGCTTGTCGAACGAGCGCATGCCCGCGATGCCGAGCATGCCGAAGATCAGCGGATAGAGCTCGGTGAGATCCATCTGCGGCGGATGGCGGTCGATGGCGAACCATGTCAGCAGCGGATAGAGGATGAACTGGTAGCCCAGCGCCAGCGCGCAGACCCAGCCGATCGCCGGACGCCAGCCGGCGACGAAGACGCTCGGATTCGCCGCCTCGACCTTGTTCACCTCGGTCTGCGCGATGTCGAGCTGCTGGTCGAGCTGCTCCATGCGGTACTCGTGGTCCTGCTCCGCCTTCTCGCGCTCGATCTGCAGCTCGAGCCGCTCCTTGTCCGTCGTGACGAACTTGTCGACGACGTCGCCGATCGCCTGAATGGTATTGCCGGCGCCGAGCAATTGTCCGATGAAGCTCATGCCGCCACCTCCTGTTCCGCTTTGCCATCCGTCAAACCATGGCGTCGGTGGCAGATGGCACTCGCGGTCGCTTCGCCCCCGTGCGCTTCGCTCACGGGTCCCCCTCCGCTGCTCATGCCATCACCCCCATCGCGCGGTTCAGCCAGCCCAGCAGGAACTTGCTCTGCGAGCGGTTGTTGTTGCAGAGGCTGACGTAGCGCGCCACTTTCGCCAGCGTGTAGTCGGCCAGGAAGCGGTCGGGATCCGCCGCGCTGATCGCCGCGAACGTCGCCGCCGTCAATTGCCCGTCGACCGGCTTGAGGCCGAGGACCAGCTGCGCCAGCTTGACGGCGCGGCTCACGCCCATGTTCACCGCCGTGTCGAAGAGGTTCTCGGCCATCGCCTGCGAGGCGATGTCGTCGCCGCGCACGGCATTCCAGTAATCGGCGCGGTAGAGGTCCTTCGCCTGCTGCTCGGTGATGTTGGCGATGTCGAGCTGCGGATAGGCGCGCTTGGAAATTCCGTACTTCGTCGCCCCGCCCGCATCGCCCTCGATCTCCGTATAGCGCGCGCCGCCCTCGCGCGCGATGGTCTTCATGACTGCCGGTTCGAAATCCGCCATCGCTCTTCCTCCCCAGGAATTGCCGCCGTCAATCGGATGCCCCACCCTCGTCCGCCGCCGGCGCGAATCCGAACCACTTGGCCAGCCGCTTGCGCAACAGGAACAGCAGCAGCGCGAAGAACAGCGCCACCGCTTCTCCCCAGAACTTGAGGAACGCCTCCCACGCCACGGTCAACAGCTCAAGAACCCTGCTGCCGACCACGGCCGGGACGTCGACGACGACTTCGACCCGAACCGTCGCCGCCGTTCTCGGAATCGGCGCGCCGCTGCAGTCGGCGGAGTCGTACAGGGCGACATCGGCACCGACCTTGAACACGCCCTTCTCCACCGGCTTCAACTGGAAGCGGACTTCCGAGCCGCCGGGATCGATGCGTTCGCACACGCTCTCCTTCGGTTCGACCTCGATGCCCGGCGCAAAGGGCGTCACCTTGGCCGTGTCGCTCTTCGCCGGTATCGCGGTTTCCCCCGATCGCATGCCGACGGGAGTCGCCGGCTTGAATTGCGGATCGCCGATCCAGACGCGCATCTCGCCGGGACGGCCCGGCTTCCTGATGGTCTCCTCCGCCGAGACCACGACCGCGTAATCGTCCAGCGTGCGGGCCGCCTTTTCAGGAGCCGGCTTCGCGGCCATCCGCGGGGATGCCGCCGCGGACAGGCGGGCAACGCGCGGATCGGCCGCGGCCACCCGCGCCGGGGCCGCGGCAAGCTTGGGCATCGCGTGAGCGGCGGCGCCGAAGGCAATCGAATGGGATTCATGCGGCGGCATGCTTGCGGCTGGGCCGGCGCTTCCGGCGGCATGTCCGGGAACGGACAGCGCGGCGGCCGCCGACGTCACGCTCGCGGCGGACGCCTCCTGCGCATCCCGGGGCGTCGCGGCGCAACCGCCGAGCACGGCCGCGCAGGCGGCGGCCATCAGTGCCCAGCGCGGGCCACGAGCCATCCTGAAGAGCGACATGTCATATGCCTCCTGCCTAGGACTGGGGCATTAAACGACTTATCGGCGGCTGGCGCAAGAGTCCTCTCGCACGAGGCGTTCCAGCCGCGTGCCGGGTCTAAGGCGAGCGTCGGCGCAGGGAATCCGGCGAACCCTTCAAAGCAGCGGCGCCAGCCACCTCGCCGCTTCGGCTTCGCTGAAACCGCAGCGCGCGGCCCAGTCCGCCAGCTGGTCGCGCCCGATCTTCGACACCGCGAAGTAGTGCGCCTCGGGATGCGCGAGGTAGAAGCCGGCCACCGACGCGGCCGGCGTCATGGCGAAGTTCTCGGTGAGTCCCATGGCGGCGTTCTTCGGCGCGTCGAGCAGCTTGAACAGGGTTCCCTTCGCCGTGTGGTCGGGACACGCGGGATAGCCGGGCGCCGGGCGGATGCCGACGTACTTCTCGGCGACCAGCTCGTCGTTCGACAGCGTCTCGTTCGCCGCGTAGCCCCAGTCGTCCCGGCGCACGCGCTGGTGCAGCCATTCCGCGGAGGCTTCGGCGAGGCGATCGGCCAGCGCCTTGAGCATGATCGCGCGGTAATCGTCGTGCTGCGCTTCGAACTCGGCGAGCTTCTTCTCGATGCCGACGCCGGCGGTGACGGCGAAGGCGCCGACGTAATCCGGCGTGCCGGCGGGCGCGACGAAATCGGACAGGCATTGCTGCGGCTTGCCGTCGGGACGCTCCTGCTGCTGGCGCAGTCCGTGCCAGGTCATCAGCGGCTGCGCGCGCGTTTCGTCGGCGTAGAGCACGATGTCGTCGCCGGCCGCATTGGCGGGGAACAGGCCGAACACGGCGTTCGCCGTCAGCCACTTCTCCGCGACGATCTTGGCGAGCATCTCCTTGCCGTCGGCCAGCACGCCGCGCGCCGCTTCGCCGACCTTCGGATCGTCGAGCAGCTTCGGGTAGGCGCCCACGAGATCCCAGGTCTGGAAGAACGGGCCCCAGTCGATGTAGCGCGCGAGCGTCGCGAGGTCGAGGTCGCGCAGCACGGTGACGCCGAGCTTTCCCGGCTTCACCGGCGCATAGGAAAGCCTGATCGGATTGGCGCGCGCCGCGGCGAGCGAAACCAGCGGCACGCCCTGCTTGGCGTCGTGCTGGGCGCGCACCTTCTCGTAGTCGGCGGCGACCTCCGCGCAGTAGGCGACGGACTGGTCGGCGGACAGCAGCTTGGTCACGACGCCGACGGCGCGCGAGGCATCCGGCACGTACACCACCGGCTGCGCGTAGTGCGGCGCGATCTTGATCGCCGTATGGGCGCGGCTGGTCGTCGCGCCGCCGATCAGCAGCGGCACGTCGAAGCCCTGGCGCTGCATCTCGGCGGCGACGTGGCTCATCTCCTCGAGCGAGGGCGTGATCAGTCCCGACAAGCCGATCACCGCGGCGCCGTGCTCGCGCGCGGCGGCGAGGATCTTGTCGGCCGGCACCATGACGCCGAGGTCAACGACTTCGTAGCCGTTGCACGAGAGAACGACGCCGACGATGTTCTTGCCGATGTCGTGCACGTCGCCCTTCACCGTGGCGATGACGATGCGGCCTTTCGAGGCGGCGCCGGAGCGTTTCTTCTCCTCCTCGATGAAGGGCACGAGGTGGGCGACCGCCTGCTTCATCACGCGCGCCGACTTCACCACTTGCGGCAGGAACATCTTGCCGGCGCCGAAGAGGTCGCCGACCACGTTCATGCCGGCCATCAGCGGCCCTTCGATCACCGCGAGCGGCGGCCTGCCTGCGGAGGCCAGCGCCGCGCGGCATTCCTCGGTGTCGTCGACGACGAACTCGGTGATGCCCTTGACCATCGCGTGCTCGAGGCGCTTCTCGACCGGCCACGCGCGCCACGCCAGATCCTGCGCCTGCTCCTTCGCCTGCCCCTTCACGGTCTGCGCGAACTCGACCAGCGCGTCGCCCGCTCCCGGCTTGCGGTTGAGCACCACGTCCTCCACCTTCTCGCGCAGCGCGGCGTCGAGATCGTCATAGACGCCGAGCTGGCCGGCGTTGACGATGCCCATGGTCAAGCCGGCCTTGATGGCGTGGTAGAGGAAC
>DAIDAU010000489.1 GCA_027310465.1 Rhodocyclaceae bacterium | reverse complement strand
CGGTGCGCTGGGATGGCGCGCAGGCGCGCGCCAACGCCGGCGAGCTGCCGCCGGGGCATCCGCCGTGCGAGAGCTTCCTCGGCGTGGCGCTCGCCGCGCGCGGCCAGACGCACGGCTGGCTCTACTTCGCCGACCGGCATGCGGCCGAGGGCTTCAGCGAGGAGGACGAGCGCTTCGCGACGATCCTCGCCGCGAAGCTGGCGCTGCTCTACGAGAACGCGCTGTACTACGACCTGGTGCAGCGCCACGCGGCGCAGCTGCAGATCGAATCGACGCAGCGCGCGGCCGCCGAGGCGCGGCTGCGCGAAAGCGAGCGGCGCTTCCGCCAGCTCGCCGAGAACGTGCGCGACGTGTTCTACCTGGATTCGCTCGACGGCAAGCCGCTGTACGTGAATCCCGCCTACGAGCAGGTGTGGGGCCGCAGCTGCGAGAGCCTCTACGCCGATCCGATGTCCTGGACCGAGGTGATCCACGAGGACGACCGGCGGGCGACCGTCGCCGAGTTCGAGGCCGCGCTGCGCGAAGGCCGCGAATTCGAGATGGAGTTCCGCATCCGCCGCGACGGCGGCCAGATACGCTGGGTGCGCGCGCGCGGCTTCCCGGCGCGCAGCGAGGGCGGTTCGGTCGATCGCCTCGCCGGCATCGCCGAGGACATCACGGAACGCAAGTCGCATGAGCACCGGATCGCGCGCCTGAGCCGCATCCGCAAGGTTCTCAGCGGCATCAATGCGGCCATCGTGCGCATCCGCGAGCGCGGCCCGCTGTTCCAGGAGGCCTGCCGCATCGCCGTGGAAGCCGGCGGCTTCGACGTGGCCGCCATCGCCCTGCGCGATCGCGAATCGGGGCGGATCAGCGCCGCGGTCGCGCACGGCGCCGATGCCGAGTTCTTCCGCCAGGCGCGCCAATGGAACCCGCACGAAGGCATCGCCGCGGAGGCGCTCGCCGGCGGCCGGGCGGTGTTCTGCAACGACCTGGCGCGCGAGCCGCGCTACCCGGCGTTGCGGCCGATGATGGAGCGCGGCTATCGCGCCGTCATCGTCCTGCCGCTGGTGCGCGAGGGCGCGGTGGAGGGGCTGCTCGAGCTGTACTCGCGCGAGCCCGACATCTTCGACGGCGAAGAGCTGATGCTGCTCGAGGAACTGGCCGGCGACGTTTCGTTCGCGCTCGAGTTCATCGCCAAGAGCGAGCGGCTCGACTACCTCGCGTACTACGACGCCTTGACCGACCTGCCGAACGGCACGCTGTTCCACGACCGGCTCACCCAACTGGTGCTCGGCGCGACCTCCGACACCGGCCGGGTCGCGGTGATCCTGTTCGACATCGACCGCTTCACCGACGTCAATGAGCGGTTCGGACGGCACGCCGGCGACGCGCTGCTCAAGCAGATCGCCGTGCGCCTGCGCGATGCCCAGTGCGAGCCGTGCACGCTGGCGCGCGTCGGCGCCAACCGCTTCGCCATGGCGGCGATCGGCCTGCGCAACAGCGGCGATGCGCTCGACGTCGTGCGCCAGCGCATCTTCGCGCCGCTGGCGCAGCCGTTCCCGGTCGACGGGGCCGACGTCCAGATGTCGGCGCGCGCCGGCATCGCCATGTTTCCTGCCGACGGGACCGACGCGGCGTCGCTGGTGCGGCACGCCGAGGCGGCGCTCAAGCAGAGCAAGGGGCCGGGGCGCTTCCACTACTACTCGGCGGACGCCAATGCGCGCATCGCGGCGCGGCTGGCGCTGGAGCGGCAGCTGCGCGAGGCCATCGCCAAGCGGCAGTTCGTGCTGCACTACCAGCCGCGCGTCGATCTCGTCAGCGGACTGATCGTCGGCGCCGAGGCGCTGATCCGCTGGCGGCATCCGTCGCGCGGCCTGCTCGAGCCGGACGAATTCATCCCGCTGGCGGAGCAGACCGGCTTCATCGAGGAGATCGGCGACTGGGTGATCGACTCGGTGTGCCTGCAGCAGGCGAGCTGGCTGATGAAGTTCGGCGCCACGGTTCCGGTCGCGATCAACCTGTCGGCCGCGCAGATCGGCAAGGACGCCTTCCTCGACACGCTGCGGCAGGCGCTGGCGGGGCGCGAGCTCGACAACAAGTACCTCGAGGTCGAATTGACGGAAAGCGCCGTGATGGAGAACCTCGACGACGCCAGGCGCACGCTGTCGGCATTGCGCGCCCTGGGCATCGCGCTGTCGCTCGACGACTTCGGCACCGGCTACTCGTCGCTCGCCTACCTCAAGCAGTTCCCGTTCAACTTCGTCAAGATCGACAAGTCGTTCATCGCCGACATCGTGCGCAACCCCGAGGACGCGATCATCGCCAAGGCCATCATCGCGCTGGCGCACCGGCTCAACCTGCGCGTGGTGGCGGAAGGGGTCGAGACGGAGGCCCAGCTGGGCTACCTGCGCAGCAACGGCTGCGACGAGATCCAGGGCTACTACTTCAGCCGCCCGGTGGCGGCCGATGCCTTCGGCGAAATGCTGCAGGCCGGGAAGCGCCTGGAGCTTGCGCCGCTCGCGGCGCGCATCGACGGCTGCACCGTGCTGGCGGTGGATGGGGACGCGGAGGCGCTCGCCGGCATGAAGCGGCTGCTGCTGACGGAAGGCTGCGAAGTGCTGACGGCGCAAAGCGGCGAGCAGGCGCTCGACGTGCTGAGCGTCAATCGCGTGCAGGTCATCGTCTGCGATCAGCGCATGCCGGGCATGTCGGGCACGCAGTTCTGCAGCCGCGTCAAGAGCCTCTACCCGGACACCGTGCGCATGGTGCTGGCCGGCTACGCCGACATCGAGGCGGTGGTCGACGCCGTCAACCGCGGCGTGCTCTACCGCTTCCTCACCAAGCCATGGGACGATCGCCAGCTGAAGGCGCATGTGCGCGACGCGCTGCGCCACCATGCCGCCGTCGCGCACGACGAGACGGTCGCCGAGCGCGGCGGCTGATGCGCCGCTTGATCAGCCCAGCTTGGCGCGCTCCTCGCGCTGCACCTGGGTGATGAAGCGCTGCAGGTCGTTTTCCTGCGCCGGCCGCAGCTTGACGAATTCGCAGCCGAGGCGGCCGACTTCCTTCTGGCCGCGGGCAACGCTGCCGATGAAGCGCACCACCAGGTCGACGTCGATCTTGCCGTACTTGCCGAGGTCGATGGTGGCGCGCTCGATCTTCTGGCCGCGTTCGAAGGGCAGCGTCGCCTGCGGCGACTCGAGGC
>DAIDAU010000485.1 GCA_027310465.1 Rhodocyclaceae bacterium | reverse complement strand
CATGCGTGCGCAGGATGGCCTCGACCTGCGCGCGCTTCACGGGCTTGGTCAGGTAGTCCGTCATGCCGGCCTCGAGGCACAGCTCGCGATCGCCGGCCATGGCGTTGGCGGTGATGGCGACGATGGGTACCGGCCGCAGCTCGGGGTGCTCGGCTTCCCAGGCGCGGATGGCGCGGCTGGCCTGGTAGCCGTCCATCACCGGCATCTGGCAATCCATGAAGACGATGTCGAAGGGGCCGCGGGTCCGGACCGCGGCGACGCCTTCCTGGCCGTCGTTGGCGCAGACCACCTGGCATCCGGCGTGGCGCAGCATCGCTTCCGCCAGCACGCGGTTGGTCTCGTTGTCCTCGACGACGAGGACGCGCAGATTGCGGCCGCCGGCGGCGGTTTCGGCAGGCTGCGCCTGGCGCGCGCCGTCGCCGAACAGCAGCGACACCAGCAGCGAACGCAGTTCCTTCTGCAGCACCGGCTTGTGCAGCGTGCCGTCGGCGCCGTCGCCGCCTTCGGCGGCGGCGTCGAGCGGGACGAGGCGGATGCGCAGCTGCGGCCCGTGCCGCGGCGACAGGTAGCGCCACTGCGACTCGTCGACGATCAGCAGGTCGAAATGGTCGTGCTCGCGCGGCAGGTAGGCCGAGCCGGTGGCGCGGCCGCCGAACGCGGCGATGCCCAGGGCGATCGCGTCGCGCGCCAGCTCGACCGGATGCACCACCAGGATCGCCTTGTTCGCGAGCCGGTCGGTGACGGCGACGCGCTTCGACTGGAAGGCGCCGGCCTGGCGCGGCAGGATGATCCAGAAGGTGGCGCCCCGCCCTTCGACGCTGGCGAAGCCGGTGCGGCCGCCCATCAGCTCCGCCAGCTGGCGCGTGATGGCGAGGCCGAGGCCGGTGCCGCCGTAGCGCCGCGTGGTGGACGCGTCGGCCTGGGTGAACGCCGAGAAGAGCTGGCTGCGCGCGCTTTCTGGGATGCCGCTGCCGGTGTCGCCGACGATGATCGCGTACTCGTTGAGGCCGAGGCGCGCGGCCTCGGGCATGTCCTCGGCGCGGTTGGTGACGAGCACCGTGACCTCGCCGCGATCGGTGAACTTCACCGCGTTGCTGACCAGGTTGCCGACGATCTGGCGGATGCGATGCGGATCGCCGATCAGCGTCTCGGGAACGCTTTCGACGACGTGGCCGACGATCTCGACGCCCTTCGCCTGCGCCGCGCCCGCATGCGCCAGCGCCACCTCCTCGATCAGCGGCGTGACCTCGAACGCGGTGGCCTCGAGGATCAGCTTGCCGGCCTCGATCTTGGAGAAGTCGAGGATCTCGTTGAGCAGGTGCAGCAGCGCATTGGCCGATCCCAGGACGGTGCGGGCGAAGCGCTCCTGCTCGGGGTTGAGCGGCGAGCCGAGCAGCAGCTCGGTCATGCCGATGACGCCGTTCATCGGCGTGCACAGCTCGAGGCTGATGTTGGCGAGGAACTGCGACTTGGCGCGGTTGGCGGCCTGCGCCTGTTCCATCGCCACGCGCAGTTCCGCGGTGCGCGCTTCGACCTGGTCCTCGAGGGCGTCGCGATGCTGCTTCAGCTCGGCATCGCGCGCCGCGATCTCGTCGAGCATGCGGTTGAAGCCCGCGACCAGCACGGCGGTCTCGGTGAGGGGCTGGCGGCCCTGCACGCGCAGGTCGTAGCGGCCCTCCTCGGCGATGCGGCGCGCGGTGTCGGCGAGCGCGAGGATCGGCTCGCTGATGCGGTGCTGCAGCCGATCGGCGAGCCACAGCGCGAAGACGAAGACGCCGAGCGTGATCAGCAGCCCCAGGCCGGCGCCCGCGACGATGTGTCGCCACATGTCGCGCAGGTCCACCACCATGGTCAGCGTGCCGAGGCGCTCGCCTTCGTGCACGATCGGCTTCTCGACGCGCATCGTCAGGCGCAGCAGGAGCATCGGCAGCGCGCCGGCTGCCGGCGCGCCGTCGGCGAACGACTGCGGATCGAGCTGCGGCGGATGGCGGGCGAGCACGCCGCCGTCGGGCAGCGTGATCCACGCGGCCCGGATGTCCTCGCGGTTGCCGAGCGCGGAGAGGATGCCGGCGGCGGCCGCGGCGTCGTCGAAGCGGATCGCGGCGGAGCTGTTGTCGACGATGATGTCGGCGATGGCGTCGAGCTGGCGCACCATCGAACGCTGCTCGCGCACCATCGACGTGCCGGAGAAATAGATCAGCGTCAGCGCCAGGCAGATGCCGGTGGTGAGCGCGATGATCGCCTGCAGCCGGCTCCTCAGGCTGCGGTTCTTGGTGGGGGTCGCTTCCATGACAGGGTCTCGTCCGTAGCAGATGGCGGCATCATCGCGGCCGCGCCTCGATTACGTTGCGAGCCAGTCGCAGGAGCTGGGAGCTGGCCTTCAGTTGCGCCTGCTGCATGACACCGAGATTGATCTCGAACTGCAGGCGGTGGTCGAAATGCACGAGTCCGATCATGCCGCCGGCGTCGATGAAGCCTTCGGCGTCGCTCACGGTGAGCACCGGCGAATTCTGGACGGCGCGCAGGATGCCGACGAAGCGGCGCATGTCGATGTCGGGAACGAACAGCACGTGGCAGGCGTGCGCCTCGTCGGCCGACAGCACGGCGCGCACCTGGACCGCGTGGCCGCGGATGCTCCTGCCGGCGATGCCGGCCAGCGCCGTCGCCGACGGATCGCCGAGGACGCAGGCGACCACCGGCGCGTCGGGCGCGGCGAAGCTTCGCTCCGGCCATTCGGTGTAGCGGATGAAGTTGAGGACGAAGGCGGCCTTCATCTGCACGTCGCTCAGCGGCTGCTGGCCCAGTGCCTTGGGGAGCACGCACAGCCAGACCGCCGCGGCGGCGAGCAGCAGGCACAGCGAGGGACGGCGGGCGCAGACGCTCCCGCAGAAGGGCCATGTCCAGTGCCGGGCGGTCCAGGCGGTGGTCATCGCTGCGTCGCCTCGCGGTCGCCTCAGAAGCGGCACTCGGCTCTCAGGTACGCGCCGCGGCCGGTTTCGACCGCCACCGAGGGCAGCTGGTCCGAGAGGTACTGGATGGCGCGGCGATGGAGCAGGTTCTGGCCGACCAGCGAAATCTCGAGCGCGCGGTTCAGCTTCCACGCGTAGCGGACGTCGAGGTCGGTCCGGCCCGGCACGTCGGCCGAGGCGGTCGTCGAATCGAGGTGGAAGCTGCTCTTGTATTTCAGCCAGAAGTCGAGCTGCTGCGCCTGGGGCAGGTTGTGCTGCGAGCGCAGCGACAGCTGGTGGCGCGGCAGCTTCCGCATGCCGCTCTGGGCGGCGGCTTCCGACGCGGCGTCGCCGAGGCCGTATTCGCGCGAGGTCATCCAGGTGTAGGAGGGCTGCAGGCGCCATGTCGGCGTCATCTGCGCGAACGCCGCGAGCTCGATGCCGCTGACGCGCGAGCGCGCAGCATAGACGGTGTTTTCCTGCTGCAGCACGTAGAAGGGGAAGACGACGCTGCGCTGGCCGAGCACCAGGATCCTGCCGTCGCTGTAGCGATGCGTGAAGGCCGTGGCGTCCACCGACAGGTTCTGGCCGAAGCGATGGCGGTAGCCGAGCTCGAGGGCATCGGCCTTTTCCGACTTCAGCGTGCCGCCGCCGGCGTTCTGATAGACGATCCAGGTGGGCAGCGGATTCGCCAGCGAAGGCGGCACCACGGCCAGCGGGATCGAGACGTCGCTCTCGGCGCGCGAGGGCGTGCGCGTGGCGCGGGAAAGCGCGCCCCAGACGGTCCGGCTGGCGTCGGGCGTCCACAGGAAGCGCGCCGTGGGCTGCAGGTTGGTGCCCGAAAGGTTGTTGTACTCGAGCCGGGCGCCGAGGGTGACGCGGAAGCGCTCGGGCACCAGCGTGATGTCGTCGTTGGCAAAGGCGCTGGCGAGGCGGATGTCGCGGCTGGGAATGGTGAAGGTGACGTAGGAGCCGGCGGGACTGCCGACCGTGTCGCGCGAATCGCGGTAGTCGGCGCCGAGCATCAGGTCGTGGCTGCCCGACGGCGCAAGGCGATACTGGAAGTCGAGATCCAGCGTTTTGCGCTCCTCGCGCAGCGCGTGCTCGGCATCGAGCGTGCGCTGGACCAGGTAGCTCTGGAAGACGATCTCCGAGCCGTCGTCGCGCAGCGATTCGTAGCGTCCCTGCAGGTGACCGCCGCTCAGCCGCATCGTCGAGTCGAGCGGGCTGACGTAGGCAGGCGGCAGGCGCGCGTCCGGGAAGCGGTAGGTGTCGCCGTTATGGTCGCGGTAGGCCTCGCCGTGGAGCGACAGGCGATTGCCGGACGACAGCAGCCAGTCGGCGCGGAATCCCGCCATGCCGCTGTCCCCCGTGTCGGAGGCGCGGCTGCCGTCGGTGGCGAAGCCGGCGCGGCGATCGTAGGACTTGGCATAGACGCGCATGTGGCCGCTGTCGCCGAGCGGCATGCCGTAGCGCGCGACGACGTTGCGCCGGTCCTCGCTGCCCGCGCTCGCGGCGACCAGCGCGCCCTGCGTGTCGCGTGCCTTGCGCGTGATGATGTTGATCGTGCCGTTGACCGCATTCGAGCCCCACATCGCGGCGTTCGGGCCGCGGATGACTTCGATGCGCTCGATGTCCTCGAGCGGCATGTCCTCGGCTTCCCAGAACACGCCGGAAAACAGCGGCGAATAGATGCTGCGGCCGTCCTTGAGCACCTGCAGCTTGTTGGCGAAGCGGCCGTTGCCGCCGCGCGCCGAGACCGCCCAGCGGTTGTTGCCGATGCGCGCCACCTCGATGCCCGGCGCCAACGCCAGCACGTCGGGCAGGTTGCGCGCGCCCGAGCGCGCGATGTCTTCCTGGGTGATGACGAACACCGCGGCGGCGACCTGCTGCAGGTTCTCCGACTTGCGCGAGGCGCTCACCACCTCGGTGTTGATGAGCTCCTCGAGGCTCATGTCGGGCACCGCCTGCGGCGCTTCGGGGCGCGCCGGACCGCAGAGGGCGAGAAGACCGCAGGCGAGGCTGAGTTGGCGAAGCGGCGAGTCGGGCATGGCGGCCCCCGGGGACTAAGGTAACCGGAGACCATAATAACAAAGGCATGGGGGTTGCCCTAGATGCGCCGGGGCGCCTGCGCGCTGCAGGCTTGGCGAGCGGGCGCTAGGGCGCGTCCTGCTGTCGTGCGGTGCCGTCGTAGCCGACGGCGCACGGTGCGCCGCGGCAATCCGTCGTCAGCATCCGCCGGATGATCGGCCCCGCATAGTCGCGCGCGCCGAAATGGCCGATGCCGCCGAGGTCGCGCGGGAACAGGCCGGCCGAGTCCGCGCCGACCGCCGCGGTCCACGCCGGCAGCGGCGGCGCGGGATCGGCGCCGATGTCGAGCTGGGCGCGCACGTTCGGCGCGGCGGCGAACAGCGGGCCGTGCGTGCAGTCGATCGCCGTGGGCCAGAGCGACAGCGCCTGCGGGCAGTGGATGTCGTCCTGCGCGCCGGCGTAGATCGTGTAGAAAGCGATCGCCGCATGGTGCTGGGGCGCCAGCCGCAGGCTGTGGTCGCCGCTCGCCGCGGTCCACCGGTTCGCCAGCCAGGGCAGGGCGAGATCGGGGAAGAAGCCGAAGTCGTAGAAGGCGTTCTTCGCGCCGCTCTGCTCGGCCTGGCAGGTGGCCGCGGCCAGGATGGCGGGCACGCAGGAATTCAGCCCGCGGATGCCGCCGGCGATATTGACGAAGCGGCGCACCGAGCTCCAGCTGTCCTGGCCGCGGCCGGCGGTGTAATCGAGCGCGGCCAGGGACATCGACACGCCGAGCGAGTGGGCGACGACGTCGACCTGCGGGCTGCCCGTGTAGGCCTTCACCGCCTCGATGAACCGCCAGAGGATGCGGTACTTCTTCGGCTGGTGGAAATTCCGGCTGGTGTGCGACAGGATCTGCTCGTCGCGGTCGAGGTAGGTGACGCCGAACAGTTCGCAGTCGTTGTAGCCGTTCGCCTTGAACTCGGCGTAGACGGACGGCCGCGCCGTCTTCCCGGCGCGCGCCGGCGCGGGCGAATCCCAGCCGATGGCGCTGTCGCCGTTGCCGTGGACGAACACCACCGGGGTGTGGCTGATGCGGTTGCGGCAGTCGCCGCCGCCGAAGCCGCCGAAGCCCGTGTGGGGATCGAAGCCGCCGGCGAACTGCGTGGGCTTGGCCGTCGCGTTGGCGCAGAAGGGGAAGCCGAACTGGCCGCACTCCAGCGCGGACGCAGCGGCCGGAAGCAGCGTGCCGAGCAGGAACAGCGCGGCGGCGGCCGGGTTCAAGCGGCGCGGTTGACCGGCTCGTTGAGCACCAGCCAGTAGAGGCCCAGCTGGCCGACGGCGTGGATGAACTTCTCGAAGTCGACCGGCTTGCGGATGTAGCTGTTGGCGCCGAGGCTGTAGCCGTCGAAGACGTCCTGCTGTTCCTTCGACGTGGTCAGGATGACCACGGGGAGCAGCTTGGTGCGCGGGTCGGCGCGCACGCGGCGCAGCACTTCGAGGCCGTCGATGCGCGGCAGCTTGAGGTCGAGCAGGATCACGGCGGGCATCGCAGGCGCGCGTCCGGCGTAGCTGCCGGTGGCGAAGAGATAGTCGAGCGCCTCGACGCCGTCGCGGGCGACGACGACTTCGTTGGAAATGCGGTTCTTGCTGAAGGCGCGCAAGGTCAGCGCCTCGTCGTCGGGGTTGTCCTCCACGAGGAGGATCGGCGGCTTCTTGTCCATGGCTCGTTGTCCGAAGGGCGGCGAGTCGGGGCGTGGCTCGCGCGTGACGACAACATACCCCGGTTGCCGCCCGGCGGCAAGGCGTCAGCGCGATTTGGCGTTCTGCTTGCGCTTCGGCAGTTCGTCGCCGCGGATCAGGAAGATCTTGTCTTCGCTGCTGGGGGTATCGATCCAGGTCAGCGGCAGGCCGGGGAAGGCGGCATCGACGAGGTCGCGGTTGTGTCCGACCTCGACTGCCAGCAGGCCGCCCGGCTTCAGGTGCTGCGCGGCTTCGTCGAGGATGCGGCGCACGACGTCGAGGCCGTCGGGCCCGGCGCCCAGCGCGAGCGCCGGCTCGTGGCGATACTCGGGCGGCAGGGTTTCCATGGCCGCGGCAGTGACATAGGGCGGGTTGGAGACGATGAGGTCGTAGCGCCGCCCCTTGAGCCCGGAGAAGATGTCGGACTCGACCAGGCGGATGCGCTCCGCCAGGCCGTAGTCGTCGACGTTGCGGCGCGCCACCTCGAGCGCCGGCGGCGAGATGTCGACGGCGTCGATCTGCGCCTGGGGAAAGGCGTGCGCCATCAGGATGGCGAGGCAGCCCGAGCCGGTGCACAGGTCGAGCGCGTCCTCGACGTCGTCGGGCGCGTCGGCCCACGGCGCCAAGCCTTCAGCGAGCAGCTCGGCGAAATAGGAGCGCGGCACGATGACGCGCTCGTCGACGTAGAAGCGGAAATCGCCGAGCCAGGCTTCATGCGTGAGATACGCGGCCGGCAGGCGGCGCGCGATGCGCTGCTGCAGCAGGTTCAGCACGGTCAGGCGCTCGGCGTGCGCGAGGCGCGCGTCGAGGAAAGGCTCGAGGCGGTCGGGCGGCAGGTGCAGCGCGTGCAGGATCAGCCAGGCCGCTTCGTCGTAGGCGTTCTGCGTGCCGTGGCCGAAGAACAGGCCGGCCTCGTTGAAGCGGCTGACGCCCCAGCGCAGCCAGTCGCGCACGGTGCGGAGTTCGGCGAGCACGGAATCGGCGTTCATGCGAGCAGGCGCCGCAGCACGCCCCGGTAGGTGTCGGCCAGCGGTTCGAGGTCGGCGACGGCGACGCATTCGTCGACCTTGTGGATGGTCTTGTTGAGCGGCCCGAACTCGACGACCTCGGGGCAGATGTCGGCGATGTAGCGGCCGTCCGAGGTGCCGCCCGAAGTCGACAGCTCGGGCTTGCGTCCGGCGGCTTCTTCGATCGCCGCGACGAGGACGTCGACGAGCCGGCCGCGCGGCGTCAGGAACGGCTTGCCGCCGAGCACCCACTCGAGGTCGTACTCGAGATGGTGGCGGTCGAGGACCTGGTGCACGCGGCCTTGCAGCCCCTCGACGCTGCTCGCCGTCGAGAAGCGGAAGTTGAACAGCACCTCCAGCGTGCCGGGCACGACGTTGCCGGCCCCGGTGCCCGCGTGGATGTTGGAAATCTGGAAGCTCGTCGGCGGGAAGTATTCGTTGCCCTCGTCCCAGCGCGTCGCGGCGAGTTCGGCCAGCGCGGGCGCCGCCTGGTGCACGGGATTGCGCACGCGCTCGGGATAGGCGACGTGGCCCTGGATGCCCTTGACGACCAGCCGGGCGGACAGCGAGCCGCGGCGGCCGTTCTTGATCATGTCGCCGAAGGCGTCGAAGGACGTCGGCTCGCCGACGATGCAGCAGTCGATGAGTTCGTTGCGCGCCTTGAGCGCTTCGACGACGCGCACCGTGCCGTCGACGGCGTCGCCTTCCTCGTCCGAGGTCAGCAGCAGCGCGATCGAGCCCTGGTGGTCCGGCACGGCCGCGACGAAGCGCTCGATCGCGACGACGAAGGCCGCCAGCGACGACTTCATGTCGGCGGCGCCGCGGCCATAGAGATGGCCGTCGCGGATTTCCGGCGAGAAGGGGTCCGACGCCCATTTGTCGCGCGGGCCGGGCGGCACCACGTCGGTATGGCCGGCGAAGCAGACGACGGGCTGCGCCGTGCCGCGGCGCGCCCAGAGGTTCATCACGCCGTTGCGGTCGATGCGTTCGAGCGTGAAGCCGAGCGGCGCCAGGCGGGACGCCAGCAGTTCCAGGCAGCCGGCGTCGTCGGGCGTAACGGACGGACGCGCGATCAGCGCGCGGGCAAGTGCGAGCGTCGCCGACATCAGATCTTGAGCGTGAAATCCGAGAAGCTGGCGCCCGGCGCCGCGACCGCGGCGGCTTCGGGCGCCGCGGCCTTCTCCTCTTCCTTCGCGGCGGGCGCCGCCGCTTCGGAGTTGTTGATCAGCCAGTGCAGGTTGTTGGCCGAGTCGGCGTTCGACAAGGCTTCCTCGAGCGTGATCACCTTGTCGCGGTAGAGCTGGAACAGCGCCTGCTCGAAGGTCTGCGAGCCCGGCGACATGCTCTTCTCCATCGCCTCCTTGATGCCGTCCATGTCGCCTTTCTCGATCAGCTCGGCGATGTGGCGCGAGTTCAGCATCACTTCGACGGCGGGGGTGCGGCTGCCGTCGGGCTTCTTCACCAGGCGCTGCGAGATGGTGCACTTCATCGTCACCGCGAGGTCGGCGAGCAGGGCCGGGCGGTTCTCCAGCGGATAGAAGCTGATGATGCGCGACAGCGCGTGGTAGCTGTTGTTGGCGTGCAGCGTGGCGAGGCAGAGGTGGCCGGACTGCGCGTAGGCGATCGCCTGGCTCATGGTCTCCTTGTCGCGGATCTCGCCGATGAAGATGCAGTCGGGCGCCTGGCGCAGCGCGTTCTTCAGCGCGGTCTGGAAGCTGCGCGTGTCCGCGCCCATCTCGCGCTGGTTGACGATAGCCTTCTTGTTCTTGAAGATGAACTCGATCGGGTCTTCGAGCGTCAGGATGTGGCCGGTCTTGCGCTCGTTGCGGTAGTCGAGCATCGCGGTGAGCGTGGTCGACTTGCCCGAGCCCGTGGCGCCGACCATCAGGATCAGGCCGCGCTTCTCCATGATGACTTCAGACAGCACGTCGGGTAGGGCGAGGCTTTCCAGCCGCGGGATCTCGGCCGGGATGTAGCGCACGACGAATGCCGGCGTGCCCTTCTGGCGAAACGCCGAAATCCGGAAGTTGCCGACGCCGGCCAGCGCGTAGCCGGTGTTGAGCTCGAGCGTCTCCTCGAACTCGTGGTACTGCGCGTCGGTGAGGATCTCGTGCAGCAGGCCGGTGATGGTGCCGGTGTCCATCACCTGCTGGTTGACCGGCAGGGCGACGCCGTTGATCTTGATGTTGATCGGGGAGCCGACGGAAACGAAGATGTCGGAAGCCTTCTTCTCCGCCATCAGCTGGAACAGCCGGTCCATCGCTCCCATGGCGTCTCTCCCCTGTCTGGTTAGTGTTTACGGCCGGCCTGCGGCCTTAACTTGCTGCGCAAGTTAGCCTTCGACGCTAGAAATGGCTTCGCCATGTCTAGTCGCGCAGCAAGTCGTTGATCGCCGTCTTGGCGCGCGTCTTGGCATCGACGCGCTTGACGATCACGGCGCAGTACAGGCTGTACTTGCCGTCGGCCGACGGCAGGTTGCCGGCGACGACGACCGAGCCCGACGGCACGCGGCCGTAGGTGATCTCGCCGGTGGCGCGATCGTAGATCTTGGTGCTCTGCGACAGATACACGCCCATCGAGATCACCGAGTTCTCCTCGACGATGACGCCTTCGACGATCTCGGAGCGCGCGCCGATGAAGCAGTTGTCCTCGATGATGGTCGGGTTCGCCTGCAGCGGCTCCAGCACGCCTCCCAGGCCGACGCCGCCGGAGAGGTGCACATTCTTGCCGACCTGCGCGCAGGAGCCGACGGTCGCCCAGGTGTCGACCATGGTGCCTTCGTCGACGTAGGCGCCGATGTTCACGTAGCTCGGCATCAGGATCACGTTCTTGGCGATGTAGCAGCCGCGGCGCGCCACGGCCGGCGGCACCACGCGGAAGCCGCCCTTCTGGAAGGTGTGCGTGTCGTACTTGGCGAACTTGGTCGGCACCTTGTCGAAGTAGCGCATGGCGCCGTCTTCCATCAGGCGGTTGTCCTCGAGGCGGAAGGACAGCAGCACGGCCTTCTTGATCCACTGGTGCGTGACCCATTCGCCGTCGATCTTCTCGGCGACGCGCAGCTTGCCGGCATCGAGGTCGTTGAGGATCAGTTCCACGGCTTCGCCGACCTTGGCGGGCGCGGCGCCGGGCTTGAACTCGGCCCGGTTGTCCCAGGCTTCGTCGATGATCGTTTGCAGTTGTTGCATTGAGGTGAGTCCTAGAGTGAATTGCAGAAATCGCCGATGCGTTGCGCGGCTTCGAGACATTCATCGAGCCCGGCGACGAGCGCGATGCGGATGAAATTCGCGCCGGGATTGACGCCCCCGGCCTCGCGCGCCAGAAAGCTTCCCGGCAGCACGGTCACATTATATTGGCGATGCAGTTCGCGCGCGAACTCCGTGTCGCCGATCGGCGTGCGCGCCCACAGGTAGAAGCCGGCGTCCGGCACGCGCGTGTCGAGATGCCTGGCGATCAGCGGCGCGACGCGCTCGAACTTCTCCTGGTAGAGGCGGCGGTTGTCGCGCACGTGCGCCTCGTCGCCCCAGGCGACGGCACTGGCGTGCTGCACGGCGGGGTTCATGGCGCAGCCGTGATAGGTGCGGTAGAGCCAGAACTTCTTGAGGATCGCGGCGTCGCCGGCGACGAAGCCGGAGCGCATGCCCGGCACGTTCGAGCGCTTCGACAGGCTCGAGAACATCACGAGGTTCCTGTAGTCGCCGCGCCCGAGCTGGCGCGCCGCTTCCAGGCCGCCCAGCGGCGGCGCCGCCTCGTCGAAATAGATCTCCGAATAGCACTCGTCGCTGGCGATGACGAAGCCGTATTCGTCGGAGAGCGCGAACAGCGTGCGCCATTCCTCGAGCGTCATCACCTTGCCGGTGGGATTGCCCGGCGAGCAGACGTAGGCGAGTTGCACGCGCTTCCAGGTCTCCGCCGGAATGGCGCGGAAGTCCATGGCGAAGCCGTGCTCGGGCAGTTGGTTGAGGAAGGCGGGCGCGGCGCCGGCGAGGTAGGCCGCGCCTTCGTAGATCTGGTAGAAGGGATTGGGCGAGAGCACCAGCGCGCCGGGCTGCGACGCGTCGGCGATGCACTGCGCGAAGGCGAACAGCGCCTCGCGCGAGCCGGTGACGGGTAGCACCTGCGTCGCCGCATCGGGTGCCGGAACGCCGTAGCGGCGCGCGATCCAGTCGGCGATCGCCTGGCGCAGCGCATCGCTGCCGTTCGTCGCCGGGTAGGCCGAAAGGCCGCCGAGTCCGTCGATCAGCGCCTGCTTGATGAACTCCGGCGTGCCGTGCTGCGGCTCGCCGATCGAGAGCTTGATCTCCTTCCTGTCCGCGGGCGGCGTGATGCCGGCGAACAGCTGGCGCAGCTTCTCGAACGGGTAGGGCTGGAGTTTGGCGAGGTTGGGATTCACGGGGCGTGGGCGCGGCGAAAACGCGAATTATAGGGGAGGCGATGCTGCGGCGCGGGACGAGATGCAGCCGGCCTGCAGGCCGCGCTAGGCCAGGCCGATTTCCGCTCCGATCGCGCCGAGCACGACCACCAGCCACGGCGGCGCCTTCCAGAAGGCCAGCAGCAGGAAGGCGACCGTCGCGAAGCAGAAGTCCCGCGGCGTCGCGATCGCGCTCGACCAGACCGGATTGAAGAATGCCGCGAGCAGCAGGCCCACGACGGCGGCATTGACGCCGCTCATGGCGCGGCGCATGGCCTCGTAGTGCCGAAGGCGGTTCCAGAAGGGCAGCATGCCGAGCACCAGCAGGAAGCCCGGCAGGAAGATCGCGACGAGGGCGAGGCCCGCGCCGAGCCAGCCGGCGGGGGACTGCGTCGACGCGGCGCCGAGGAACGCGGCAAAGGTGAACAAGGGCCCCGGGACCGCCTGGGCCGCGCCGTAGCCGGCCATGAAGTTCGAGGCCGACACCCAGCCTGCCGGCACCACCTGCGCCTGCAGCAGCGGCAGGACGACGTGACCGCCGCCGAACACCAGCGCCCCGGCGCGGAAGAAGCCGTCGACCAGCTCGACGGAATAGGCGCGCGTCCATTGCGCCAGCAGCGGCAGGCCGACGAGCAGCACGCCGAAGAGGGTCAGATACCAGATCCCGGCGATCCTGCGGTCGGCCGGCGCTGCCGCCTCCCGCGGCGGCGCCGCGGAGCCGTCGAGGAAGCGCCAGCCGGCCAGCCCGGCGGCGGCGATGGTGAGGACTTGTCCCAGCGAGGAAGGCAGCAGCGTCACGGCAACGGTCGCCGCGACGGCCAGCGAAGCGCGCTCGCGTCCGGCCGCCAGCGTCTTGCCCATGCCCCACAAGGCCTGCGCGACGACGGCGACCGCCACCAGCTTGAGGCCGTGGAGCCAGCCGGTGCCCAGCCGCCCGCTCAATTCGTCGAGGCCCAGCGCGAACAGCACCAGCAGCACGGCCGACGGCAGCGTGAAGCCCAGCCACGCCGCCGCGGCGCCGAGGAATCCGCCGCGCGAATAGCCGAGCGCGGCGCCTACCTGGCTGCTCGCCGGACCCGGCAGGAACTGGCACAGCGCGACGAGATCGCCGTACGCGTGTTCATCGAGCCAGCGCCGCCTGACGACGAATTCCTGCCGGAAATAGCCGAGGTGAGCCACCGGCCCGCCGAAGGAAGTGACGCCCAGCCGCAGAAACGCGAACAGCACTTCCGAAAGATTCGCCAGGCGGGAGCCTGCACTCTGGGACATCGTCGCGTTCATGGACATGCGGGGACGCGTATTCTGCCCGGCGGCGCAGCGATCCACAAATCCCGGCAGCACGGCAGAGCGTCGAGGCAAGGGTGGTGGGTGGTCGTCGACGCCTAGGTAAAGGAGGAGGCGGACGCCTTATCGCTCTTGTCCGCCGGGGGCGTAGGCAGGGTTTCGCGGAGCACTGCTCCGCGCTGCCGAAGCCGGCTCGCTGTGCAAAGCGAGCCGTGGGCCGCGAAGCGGCGACGACCACCCGCCGCCCTTGGCGGTAAGAAGCCCCGGCTTCGAACACTAGCCGCGTGTATTTGACTCCGCCGGAAACGCCGCCAACTCCACCTTCGCGACCGGTTTCCACCCTTTCTTGCGATGCTCGGCCACGACGTTGGTGAAGATGCCGTCGCGCACGTAGAAGCGCGCCGTCAGCCGCATGTAGCGCGGCTTGGTGGCGCGCACGAGATCGTCGAGGATGCGGTTGGTGACGTCCTCGTGGAAGTGCCCTTCGTCGCGGAAGCTCCAGACATAGAGCTTGAGGCTTTTCAGCTCGACGCAGAGCCGATCCGGGATGTAATCGAGCGTCAGCACCGCGAAGTCCGGCTGGCCTGTCTTCGGGCACAGGCAGGTGAATTCCGGGATCTCCATGTGGATCTGGTAATCCCGGTGCGGGGCCGGATTTTCGAAGGTTTCCAGGGTCTTGCTGGGACGGGTCGGGCGCTTCGTCATGATGGCGGTCTGGACTTTGGGCGAGCGATTATAATGCCGCCTCTTTCGTGAGTTGCCCCGGATTTCCCGTGCGCCTGAACAAGCTCAAACTCTCCGGCTTCAAGTCCTTCGTCGATCCCACTACGGTGCTTTTCCCCGGCCAGCTGGCCGGCGTGGTGGGTCCCAACGGCTGCGGCAAGTCGAACGTGATCGATGCCGTGCGCTGGGTGTTGGGCGAATCGAAAGCCTCGGAGCTGCGCGGCGAATCGATCCAGGACGTGATCTTCAAGGGCTCCGGCACGCGCAAGGAAGTCTCGCGCGCCAGCGTCGAGCTGCACTTCGAGAACACCCAGGGGCGCGCCGCCGGCCAGTGGAGCCAGTACAGCGAGATCACGGTCAAGCGCGTGCTCGATCGCGAGGGCAACTCGAGCTACTACATCAACAACCTGCACGTCCGCCGCCGCGACGTCATCGACCTGTTCCTCGGCACCGGGCTGGGGCCGCGCGCCTACGCCATCATCGGCCAGGGCATGATCTCGCGCATCGTCGAGGCCAAGCCCGAGGAGCTGCGCTTCTTCCTCGAGGAAGCCGCCGGCGTCACCAAGTACAAGGAACGCCGCAAGGAGACCGAGCACCGCCTCGAGGACGCGCGCGAGAACATCGCCCGCGTCGACGACATCCGCAACGAACTCGAGGGCCAGATCACGCGCCTCGAGGCGCAGGCCATCGTGGCCCAGCAGTACAAGGACCTGCAGGACCAGCTGCACCGCCGCCAGAACCTGCTGTGGCTGAAGAAGCGCAACGACGCGCGCCGCGAAGCGGACCGCGCGGGCCAGGACGTCGACAAGGCGATCAACCGCGTCGAGGCCGAGACGGCGCAGCTGCGCGAAGTGGAAGCCAAGGTCGAGCAGGCGCGCGAGGCGCATTTCGCCGCGTCCGACGCGCTGCATGCCGCGCAGGCCGAAATGTATTCGGCCAACGCCGAGGTCAAGCGCCTCGAATCCGAGATCAAGCACGTCATCGACTCGCGCACGCGGCTCGAGACGCGGCTGGCGCAGCTCTCGGTCGAGCAGAACCACTGGAACGGCGAGACCCAGCGCGTCGACGACGAGGACTTCCGCTGGAAATCGCTGCTGGAAAATTCGCGCGAGCGCGCCGGCACGGCGGTGGCGCGCCACGAGGAAGCGGCGGCCCGCCTGCCGGAAGCCGAAAGCCAGGTGCGCGAAGCCGAAGCGGCCGTCACCGAAGCGCGCCGCCAGCTGAACGAAGCCGAGCAGGGCACGCGCCTCGCCGAAGCCGACCGCGGCCATGCCGTGCGCGCGCTGGAGAACCTCGGCAGCCGCCGCGTGCGCCTCGAGCAGGAGCGCGCCGCCATCGCCCAGCCCGACCCGGTGCAGCTGGCGCAGGCCGAAGAAGCCGCGGCGCGCGCCGAAGAGGAACTCGAACAGCGCCAGGCGCGCCTGGCTGAGTTGCAGGGGCGCGTGCCGGGGCTCGAAGGCGCGCTGCGCCAGGCGCGTGAAGCGCTTGCCGCCGCGCATCGCCAGCTCGCCGAGACGCGCGCCCGCTACGATGCCCTGCAGCAGCTGCAGAAGCGCGTCCAGCAGAACGGCGAGATCGGCGACTGGCTGAAG
This sequence comes from Rhodocyclaceae bacterium, assembly GCA_027310465.1. Taxonomy (GTDB): domain Bacteria; phylum Pseudomonadota; class Gammaproteobacteria; order Burkholderiales; family Rhodocyclaceae; genus Nitricoxidireducens. Next base: position 11,640 of record DAIDAU010000485.1, on the reverse strand, counting down.
GCCCAGGGGCTGGCGGACGCCAAGCCGCTGTGGCAGGTGATCCACGTCGAGGCCGGCTGGGAAACCGCCGTCGAGGCGATCCTGCGCGAGCGCCTCTCCGCGCTCGCCGCCAACGCCGACACGGCGGGTCGCGCGCTGGCCTCGCCGCCGCCCGCGACCTTTGCGCTGGCGCTGCCCGACAATGCCGTGGCAGAGCCGGCCGGTGCCGATACGCTGCGTGCCAAGGTGCGCTGCGACGATGCGCGCTGGGCGGCGGTGCTCGACGAGTGGCTGGCCGGCGTCGTCGTCGCCGACGACTTGTCGGGCCGCGTCGCCTCGCGCTCGGGCGTCGCCGTCTCGCGCGAAGGCCACGTGCTTTCCGCGCACGGCCTGACGCTCTACGTGCCGGACGTGCGCACGCACGGCGTGCTGGAACGCCAGCGCGAGATCGAGGAACTCGAAGCCCTGGTCGATAGCCGCGAGCAGGAAGAGACGGGGGCGCGCGAGCGCCAGGAACAGGCCGAGCAGGCGCTGTCCGAAGCGCAGCAGCAGCTCGTCGAAGCGCGCCGCGCGGCGGAGGAAGGCCAGCAGCGCCTGCACGCCGTGCAGGTCGAGGCCCTCAAGCTGACCCAGGCGCAGGCGCGCTACGAGGAGCGCACCGGCCAGATCACGCGCGACCTCGAGGAGATCGTCAAGGGCGAGGAAACCGAGCGCGCCGAGTTCGAACGCGCCGAAGCCGAGGCGGCGCGCTGCCGCGAGCAGCTCGACGCCGTGCGCGAGCGTCTCGAAGCGGCGCTCGAACTCCAGCGCAACCGCGACGCCGCCCTGCGCGAGGCGCGCGCGCTCGAGCACCAGCTGGCGCGCGAAGCCCAGGAGGCGGGCTTCTCCGAGCGCGAATGCATCTCCAAGCTCGAAGACAATGCGCGCGCCGCCGAGACGGCGAAGACGCAGCTGGCGCGCGTGGCGACGGAAACCGAAGCGGCGCAGACCGAACTCGCCGCCATCAGCGACGCCGTGCTGCAGGAGCAGCTGCAGACCGCGCTGGGCTCGCGCCAGGGCCGCGAAGGCCTGCTCGCCGAGCGCCGCAATGCGCTCGAAGCGGCGGCCGGCGAACTGCGCACGCTCGACGAGCAGCGCATGAAGCTCGAGCAGAATCTTTCGCCGGCGCGCGACAAGATCAACGACCTCAAGCTCAAGCAGCAGGCGGCGCAGCTCAACGAGGAGCAGTGCCGCGAGCGCCTCGCCGAAGGCGGCATCGCGACCGAGGAAGACGAGGCCGCGCTGGCCGCCGAGCTCGTGCCCGGCCTCAGGGAGCCTCAGCTTGCGGGCGACATCGCGCGCATCAACGCCGAGATCGAAGCGCTCGGCCCGGTCAACCTCGCGGCGCTCGAGGAGCTCGCGGTGTCGCGCGAGCGCAAGGGCTACCTCGACGACCAGTCGACCGACCTCGTCACGGCGATCAACACGCTCGAGGATGCGATCCGCCGCATCGACCGCGAGACGCGCGAGCAGCTGCAGGAGACCTACGACACGGTCAACCGCCACTTCGGCACGCTGTTCCCGCAGCTCTTCGGCGGCGGCGAGGCCAAGCGCTTGCTGACCGGCGACGAGATCCTCGATGCCGGCATCCAGATCATGGCGCAGCCGCCGGGCAAGAAGAATTCGACCATCCACCTGCTGTCGGGCGGCGAGAAGGCGCTGACGGCGATCGCGCTGGTGTTCGCGATGTTCCAGCTCAACCCCGCGCCGTTCTGCATGCTCGACGAAGTGGACGCGCCGCTCGACGACTCCAACACCGAGCGCTTCTGCGAGATGGTCAAGCGCATGTCGCCGCAGACGCAGTTCGTCTTCATCACCCACAACAAGATCGCCATGGAAATGGCGCAGCAGCTGATCGGCGTGACGATGCAGGAACGCGGCGTCTCGCGCGTGGTCGAGGTCGATATCGGGGAAGCCCTGCGCATGACGGTGAAGGAGGCCGCCTGATGCCCGTGAATGAGCTCCAGCTCGGCCTGATCGGCGCCGGCGCCGCCGTCGTCGCGGCCGTGTGGGGCTACAACCTGTGGCAGGAGCGGCAGCACAAGAAGCTCGCCGAGAAGATCTTCAAGGGCGGCCAGCCCGACGTGCTGCTGCAGGGGCAGGACACGGAAGAGCGCATCGAGCCGTCGGCGACGGCGAAGCAAGAGCGCGTCGAGCCGGCGCTGGCGCCGCCGCCGGAGAGCGCCGCGCCGGCCGCGCCGCGAGAGAGCGCCGCGCCGCCGGCTCCGCCGGCCGCGTGGGCGGACGAGATCGCCGACTGCCGCGTGGCCGTCGAATTCCGCGACGGCGTCGCGGCCCCTGCGCTGTGGAGCGTGCAGGCCGCCTGGGCCGACGGCCTGTCGAAGACTCTGTCCTGGGTCGGCTACGACGCGCCGGCGCGGCACTGGAAGAAGCTCACGGCGCACGATGCCGGCCGCTATGGCGCCGTCGTCGCGGCCCTGCAGCTCGCCGATCGCCAGGGCGCCGTCGGCGACGACGAGCTCGCGGCCTTCCTCAACGGCGTGCAGCGCCTGGCGCAGCAGTTCGACGGCGAGATCGAACTCCCCGACGCGGCGCGGGTGCTCGAGCATGCCGAGGCGCTCGACGGTTTCTGCGCCGGCGTGGACGTGCAGCTGGCGGTCAACGTCATCGAGACGGCCGGCGGTTCGTTCGCCGGCACCAAGCTGCGCGGACTGGCGGAAGCCGCGGGGCTCGCCCTGGAAGACGACGGCCGCTTCCACGCGCGCGGCGACGACGGCGCGGAGCTTTTCGCGCTCGCCAACCTGGGGCCCGAGCTGTTCGACGGCGCGTCGCTGAAGAGCCTGGCGACGGTCGGCATCAGCTTCGTTCTCGACGTGCCGCGCGTGGCGGACGGGCCGGCGGTGTTCGACCGCATGGTGGCGGGGGCCGCGCAGATGGCGCAGGCGCTCGGCGGCGCGGTGGTCGACGCTCAGCGCCATCCGCTGAGCGACGCGATGATCATCGGCATCCGCAGCAAGGTCGCCGAGGTCCAGCGGCAGATGGCCGCCAACCAGATACCGCCGGGCAGCCCGCGCGCGCTGCGGCTGTTCAGCTGATGACGGCACCCGCCTCGGCGGCCGAGCACGCCCGGCATCTCCGCAGCGAAATTCAGCGTCACGATCATGCCTACTACGTGCTCGATGCGCCGACCATTCCGGACGCCGAGTACGACAAGCTGTTCCGCGAGCTGCAGGCGCTCGAGCAACAGTATCCCGATCTGCTGACGCCCGATTCGCCGACGCAGCGCGTCGGCGGCAGGCCGCTGCCGCAGTTCGCGCCGGTGCGCCACGCCGTGCCGATGCTGTCGATCCGCACCGAGACCGACACGGAAGCCTCCGGCGCGCGCGCCTTCGATGCGCGGGTGCGCAAGGAGCTGGAGCTGCGCGAGACCGACAAAGCGGTCGAGTACAACGCCGAACTGAAGTTCGACGGCCTGGCGATCAACCTGCGCTACGAGGACGGCGTGCTGGTGCAGGCGGCGACGCGCGGCGACGGCGAGACCGGCGAGGACGTGACGCAGAACGTGCGCACGGTGCGCTCGATTCCGCTGCGCCTGCGCGGCGTCCATCCTCCCGTGCTGGAAGTGCGCGGCGAGGTGTACATGAGCCGCCCGGATTTCGACCGCTACAACGAGCGGCAGCGCGAGGCCGGCAGGCCGGCGCTGGTCAATCCGCGCAACGGCGCGGCCGGCAGCATCCGCCAGCTCGATCCGTCGCTGGCGGCGCAGCGCCCGCTGTCCTTCTTCGCTTACGGCCTCGGCGAGACGCGCGGCTGGACGCCGCCCGGGACGCACGGCGAGATGCTGGACGAGCTGGCGCATTATGGGCTGCCGGTATGCGAACACCGTGCGGTGGTTGCGGGCGCGCAAGGGCTGATCGAATTCCACGACCGCATCCGTGCGCTGCGCAACGAGCTGCCGTTCGACATCGACGGCGTGGTGTACAAGGTGAACTCGCTGGCGTTGCAGCGCCGCCTGGGCTTCGCCACGCGCGAGCCGCGCTGGGCGGTGGCGCACAAGTATGCGCCCGAGGAGGCGATGACGACGGTCGAGGAGATTTTCGTGAACGTCGGCCGCACGGGCGCCATCACGCCGGTGGCGCGCCTCGTGCCGGTGTTCGTCGGCGGCGTCACGGTGGCCAACGTGACGCTGCACAACGAGGACGAGGTCCGCCGCAAGGACATTCGCGTCGGCGACACGGTGATCGTGCGGCGCGCCGGCGACGTCATTCCCGAGGTGGTCGCCGTCGTGCCCGAGAAGCGGCCGATACTCGCGCCGGAATTCGTCATGCCGAAGAAGTGCCCGGTGTGCGGCTCGGCGATCGAGAAGCTTGAGGGCGAGGCGATCGCGCGCTGCACCGGGGAGCTGTTCTGCCCGGCCCAGCGCAAGCGGGCGCTGCAGCACTTCGCCTCGCGCCATGCGCTGGACATTGAGGGGCTGGGCGACAAGATCGTCGACCAGCTCGTCGACAGCGGCCTGGTGAAGACGCCGGCCGATCTCTATCGCCTCGGACTGGACGCGGTGGCGAACCTCGAGCGCATGGGCGAGAAATCCGCGGCCAACCTGCTCGAGGCGGTCGAGAAGAGCAAGACCACGACGCTGGCGCGCTTCGTCTATGCGCTCGGTATCCGCAACGTCGGCGAGGCGACGGCCAAGGATCTCGCGCGTCATTTCGGCTCGCTCGACGCGCTGATGGCGGCCGACGCGGAGGCGCTGCAGCAGGTGGCCGACGTCGGGCCGGTGGTGGCCGAATCGATCCGCCGCTTCTTCGACGAGCGGCACAACACCGACGTGGTCAAACATTTGCGCGCGGCGGGTGTCCATTGGAGCGAAGGCGGGCCGGCGCGCGCCGCGGCATCCCGCATCGCCGGCAGGACTTTCGTGCTGACCGGGACGCTGCCCTCGTTGAGCCGCGACGACGCCAAGGAGCTGATCGAAGTCCGCGGCGGCAAGGTGTCCGGATCGGTGTCGAAGAAGACCGACTATGTCGTGGCGGGCGCGGAACCGGGCTCCAAGCTCGAAAAGGCGCAGGCGCTGGGTGTTAGCATCATCGACGAATCGCAACTCAAGGAACTTCTGCAATGAACAACAAAGTCACGAAGGCGGTGTTTCCGGTCGCGGGCCTCGGCACCCGGTTCCTGCCGGCCACCAAGGCGAGCCCGAAGGAGATGATGCCCATCGTCGACAAGCCGCTGATCCAATATGCCGTGGAGGAAGCCGCCGCCGCGGGCATCACCGAAATGATCTTCGTCACCGGCCGCTCCAAGCGCGCCATCGAGGACCATTTCGACAAGGCCTACGAGCTCGAAGGCGAACTCGAGCGCAAGGGCAAGAACGAGATGCTGGAGTTCGTGCGGAACATCCTGCCCAGGAACATCAACTGCATCTACATCCGCCAGGCGGAACCGCTCGGCCTCGGCCACGCGGTGCTCTGCGCCAAGCGCGTGGTCAACAACGAGCCCTTCGCGGTGCTGCTGGCGGACGACCTGCTCGACGGCAATCCGCCCGTCATGAGGCAGATGGTCGAGGCCTACGACTACTATCACTGCTCGGTGCTGGGCGTGCAGGACGTGCCGCGCAGCGACACCAAGAGCTACGGCATCGTCGCCGCCAAGCCGCTGGCCGAGCGCGTCGAGCAGATCTCGGCGATCGTCGAGAAGCCGCGGCCCGAGGAGGCGCCGTCGACGCTGGCCGTGGTCGGCCGCTATGTGCTGACGCCGCGCATCTTCCATCATCTGGAGAACGTCAAGCCGGGGTCGGGCGGCGAGATCCAGCTGACCGACGCCATCGCCTCGCTGCTGGCCGAGGAACAGGTGCTCGCCTACCGCTACGACGGCGTGCGCTACGACTGCGGCTCCAAGCTCGGCTACCTGCAGGCCGCGGTCGAGTTCGGCCTGCGCCATCCGGAGATCGGCGAGGCTTTCGGCGCCTACCTCAGGGGCCGCCGCTGACCATGTCGCCCGACGAGGCCGAGCGCGTCCTCGCCGAAGCGGACCTGCTGGTCCCGGCCCAGCGCGTCCAGGCGGTGATCGATGCGCTGGCCGACCAGATCGGCGCGAAGCTGCACGACAGCCATCCGCTGGTGCTGACCGTGATGGGCGGCGCCGTCGTGTTCGCCGGCCAGCTGCTGCCGCGCCTGGCCTTCCCGCTCGAATGCGACTACCTGCACGTGACGCGCTACGGCGACGTCACGGCCGGCGGCGAGCTGGCTTGGATCGTCGAGCCGCGCACGTCGGTGCAGGGCCGCGTCGTGCTCGTGCTCGACGACATTCTCGACGAAGGCATCACGCTGGCGGCCGTCAAGCGGCGGCTGCTGGCGCAGCGCGCCACCGCGGTATACGTCGCCGTGCTGACGGAAAAGGATCTGGGGCGCGCCAAGCCGATCGCGGCCGACTTCGTCGGCGTGCGTCTGCCGAACCGCTTCGTCTTCGGCTGCGGCATGGACGTCAAGGGCGCCTGGCGCAACCTGCCGGCGATCTACGCCATCAAGGGGCTTTGATCCGTCCCGCGCAAGCCGCCCGATCAATCCTTACCCCCTCGACGGCTTTGCCTATTCGTCGCTGAAGTGCAGCGCAATCGCGCGGAACTCGTCGGCCAGATCGAGGAAGCAGCCGACGACGTCGGGATCGAACTGCCGCCCGCTTTCGGCGCGGATGATCTCGACGGACATCGAATGCGAAAAGGCCTCCTTGTACACGCGCTTCGAGATCAGCGCGTCATAGACGTCGGCCACCGACATCACGCGCGCCGCGACGGGGATGGCTTCGCCGCCGAGCCCCTCGGGATAGCCCGTCCCGTCCCAGCGCTCGTGGTGGCTGTAGGCGATGACGGCGGCGGTGCGCAGGAACGATCCGACCGAATTGGCGCGCTTTTCCGCGGTGGTCAGCGCGTCGCGGCCGAGCGCCGTATGGCGCTTCATCACGTCGAATTCTTCGGGCGTCAGCCGTCCCGGCTTCAGCAGGATGCTGTCCGGTATCCCGACCTTGCCGATGTCGTGGAGCGGGGCGGACTTCCATATCAGGCCCCATGCGTCGTCGTCGTACGCTCCGCGGTAGGCGGCGCGCGTGGCGAGGCGCTCGCACATGGCCCGGACGTAGGCGCGCGTGCGGTGGATATGGTTGCCGGTGTCGTTATCGCGCACTTCGGCGATGGTGCCGAGGGCGATGATGGTCAGGTCCTGCGTATGGGCGAGGTCTTCGGTGCGGGCGTGCAGCGCCTCGGTGCGCTCGGCCACGACCCGCTCGAGGTTCCGGTTCTGATCGCGCAACTGCTCGCGGGCCTCGTGCAGCCGCAGTTGGGTTTCCACGCGCGCGAGCAGGATCGGCGGTACGACGGGCTTCAGCACGTAGTCCACGGCGCCAAGCGCGAGACCGCGCGTGATGTCCTCGACCTCGGCGTGCGACGAGAGGAACAGGATGGGGATCGACGCCGTCGCCGGGCTCTCCTTGAGTCTCCGGCACAGCGCGTAGCCGCTGGTATCGGGCAGTTCGACGTCGAGGAGGATCAGGTCCGGGCGGGGCTCCATGCAGGCGAGCGCAAACCCTTGCTCGCCCGTCGTGCCGATGCGGGTCCGGTACTCGCCGTGAAGAATGTGGTCGAGGACATCAAGCACCATCGGATCGTCGTCGATCAGGAGGAGGACCTTGTTCCGCTCGGCCGCCGGGCATGCCTGGCGCGTCATTGCCGGAGCCCGTCCCCGGGGCTTGCCATGGCCTGCCGCAGTTCCCGCGCAGCGGCGGCGAAATCGTAGCTTCGCAGGCGATCGCGTGCGCGCGTCATGGCCGCGTGGAGCGGCATGTCGGCAAAGCGCGGCAGCAGGGCGTCCAGCCGCCTGACGGCATCGCCGTCGCACCTGTCGAGCAGCGCGACCAGTGCGGCGATGCCGTCGTCGCCTTCGTCGTCCGGAACCGATGCCTCGCTCTGTCCGGTCGGTTCAGCGCCGGTTCCGGGTATCCGCTGCGCGAGCCATTGCTCGACAATCGCGCGAGTACGGATCATCTCGGCTTGCCATTGCCCCGGATCGACGTTGTCGCCGTGGTGCAGCGCCGTCTCGAGCTCCGCCGTGGCAGCTCGCAGGGCCATCATGCCCAGCATGCCGGCGCGACCCTTGAGGGCGTGCAGCGTCTTCGCCACCGTCGCTTTTTCGCCGGAGGCGAGCGCGGCGCCGATCGTGCCGACGATCGTCGGGGCTTCCGCCGCAAAAACCGCCAGCCACTTGCGATAGCTATCGACCCGGCCTGCGAATCTGGCGAGGCCCGCGTCCGCGTCGAAGTCGCGTCGTTCGGAACCGGCGTCAGCGGCGGCGGTCCGCATCCCGGCGACACCGCGGCTGACGCTCGCCTGCTTATGGGGCGGCACGCAGCGCGCCAGGACCTCGAGGAGATCACCGGGGTCGAAGGGCTTGCCGATATGGTCGTTCATGCCTGCCTCGCGGCAGCGCTTGCGCTCGTGCTCCATGGTGTGGGCGGTCATGGCGATGATCTTCAGCCCGGCGTGGCGCGCGTCGCGGCGGATGACCTGCGTCGCGGTGATGCCGTCGAGCTGCGGCATCTGGATATCCATCAGCACGGCGTCGAAGTGGCCGGCGGGATGGGTATCAAGGAGTTCCAGCGCCGCCTGGCCGTCGTCGGCCAGCACGACCTCGGCGCCCGCCCTTTCGAGCAGTTCGCGGACGATCTGCTGGTTCATCGGCTGGTCCTCGGCGACCAGGATGCGGACGTCCATGAAACGTATGCCCTCCCGGCGCCTCGAAGCGGGTTTGGCAACCGGTTCGGTGGCGAGGGGCAATTCCAGCTGCAGCGTAAAGCAGCTGCCCTCTCCCTTGCGGCTGCAGACCGAGAGGCGGCCGCCCATCATTTCGGCCAGCCTTCTGCTGATGGCGAGCCCCAGTCCGGTGCCGCCATAGTGGCGGGTAATCGACGCGTCGGCCTGGGTGAACGGGTTGAAGAGACCGGACAGTTCCTCGTCCGTCATGCCGATGCCGGTATCGCTGACGGCAACGCGCAGTTCGGCCGAGCGGCCGCCGAGCGGGGCGGCCAGGCCAACGGCGATGTCGACATGCCCCGCCGGCGTGAACTTGACGGCGTTGCTGAGCAGATTGCCGAGGACCTGCTGCAGGCGCACCGGATCGCCCAACAGGGCATCGGGCACGTCCGGTTCGACATGCGCGCGCAGCTCGAGACTCTTCTCGGACGCCTTGACGCCGTGTATCGACACCAGATGCTCGATCAGGCGGCGCAGCGAAAATCCGGTCGCCTCGACCTCCATCCTGCCGGCGGCGATCTTCGACAGGTCCAGCACGTCGTTGACGATCGCCAGCAGCGTGTTCCCGGCCATGCCGATCTGCGTGAGGTAATCGCGCTGCCGCGCGTCGTGCGCATGGCCGTGGGCGAGGTGGGCGAGGCCGATGACGGCGTTGAGCGGCGTGCGTATCTCGTGGCTCATGTTGGCGAGAAATTCGTCCTTGGCGCGGTCGGCCGCCTCGGCCGCCGCCAGAGCGGTCGCCAGGTCGCGCGTTCTCGTCCGCACCTGTTCTTCGAGCCGTTCGGCGTGCCGGGCGATCGTCTCGTCCGCCTCCTTGCGTCGCGTGATGTCCTCCTTCACGCCGATGAAATGGGTGATTTCGCCATTATCGGCGACGATGGGGGAGATGGACACGTCCTCCCAGAACGGCTCCCCGTCCTTGCGCCGGTTGAGCAGCTCGCCGTGCCATTCCCTGTTCTCCAGGATCGTCTGCCACAATTCCCGGTACGTGCCTTGCGGCATTTCGCCGGACTTGAGAATGCGCGGCGTCCGGCCGATCGCCTCGTCGGGGCGGTATCCCGTGACCCGCGTGAAGCGCGGATTGACGTACTCGATGATTCCCCGGCGATCCGTGATGACGATCGATACGGGAGACTGCTCGACCGCCCTGCTCAGCTTCCTGTGCTCCTCCTCGGCCTGCTTGCGCTCGGTGACGTCCTGCACGACGCCGAACAGCCTCAGTTCGTCGCCGGTCCCCTCGATCTGGCCGAGCGCGTGCACCCACCGTTCGGCGCCGTCCTGGACGCGCACGATGCGGCATTCGCGGTCGAACGGATTGCCGTTGCGCAACACGGGGTCGCGCAGGTAGGCGGCCATGCCGTCCCGATCGTCCGGATGCACGAGCGCCAGCCAGCCTGCCATGTCGCGGACATAGGCGGCATCGATGCCGAAGATGTCGTCGAGGGTCGCGGAGCTCGTCCAGCGATCGGTAGCGACGTCGAAGACGTAGTGTCCGATTCTCGCCACTCTCTGCGCCTGCAGCAGCAGAGCCTCGCTCTGCGCGAGCGCCGTCGCCTCTTCCGCCAAACGCGCCTGCATCCGGTTGAAGCTATGCACCAGCGTTCCGACCTCGTCTTGCCTGTGCACGGTGAGCTCGTGCAAGGGCGCGTCGCCCATCGAAATGGCATCGAACTCCACTGCCGCGTGCGACAAGGGAGAAAGTGCGCGATGGATCAGGAAGGCCACCAGCAGCCCGACGACCACTGACAGCAGGCCCGCGGAGGTCAGCCAGAACTGTTCGCGCACCGCCGTTTCGATGTCGTCGACGTAGATGCCGGAACCGATGACCCAGCCCCAGTCGTCGAACTTCTTGACGTAGGAGAGCTTGGGGTACAGCTGCTCGGTCACGCCGCCGCCGCTCTTCGGCTTCGGCCAGTCGTAGGTGACGTAGCCGTGTCCGGCTCGGTTCGCCACCTCGTTGAACGCGACGAACAGGTTCTTCCTGCCGTCGGTATGCACGATGGGGCCGTCGATGCCGTCCTGTTCGCTCTTGGCGCAGTTGAAGCGCTCCGCTTCGAGCACCGTGCCGTCGAGTTCCGGCAGGGTCGGATGCATGACCATTCTGGGGACGGGCCGGGTCAGGTCGTTGATCCAGAAATAGTCCGTTCCGGCGTAGCGCAGCGCGCGCAGCGCCTCGATCGCGCCGTTGCGGGCAGCAGCGGGAGTCAGCTTCCCGGCGAGTTCCATCTGCCGGTAGTGGGCGACCAGCGTGTATGCCGTGTCTACCAGGTGGCGGGTCTCGAGCGCCTTCTCGCGGGTCAGGGTGGTGCGAACGGTGCGTAGATCGATGGCGCTGCCGACGACGACGACCACGACGAACAGCGCCGCCAGCACGGAGATCTTCGTGCTCAGGGTGAGATTATCGAGCCAGCCCAGCGCCCCGAGTCTTGGAGACGGCGCGGGACGGTGGGCTTCTTCTTGTGAGGCCGGCATTACGCCCCGCGCTTCGGTTCTTGCGCTTGCGCCGCTATCGGCGTTCGCCATGGCAATCAGCTCGTCGACGGAAGCACGCTCGTGCCCTCCATTGCATGGATTCTCGCATCCTTGTCAGGGAGGCATCCCATAGGCACCGGCTTATTGTCGTTGTCGGAAGTTTCCGATGGCCGGCGGCACGAGACAGCGCTGGATATCCTGGAAATTGCCGGCATAATTCGGCTGGACCGGAAGATGAAGAACGGACGGGCCATCGATGCGATGCCGCCTCGCCCGATTGTTTTGTTCATGATGGAAGGAGATCGTGGAATGAAGATGAACTTGCTGGCTGCCGCGTTCGCCGCAGCGCTTGCCATCCCTCTCGCCTCGGCGGATCAGCACGCCCACTG
>DAIDAU010000476.1 GCA_027310465.1 Rhodocyclaceae bacterium | reverse complement strand
GTCAGCATCGAGAACATCACTTGCCAAGCGGGGGGCGTCCATATAAGGCCGCCAAGAAGGGCAAGAACGATAATTGAACCGTGGAGACGCTGAGGACGCAGAGGAAGAAGTAGGACAACACAAGATTTCGTCTGCTCGCAGAGGGGAGGGCGGGCATGGAGCGTTTTCACCGTTACTATCGTCTTCCCCGCATCCTGTCTTCACGCCGGCTCCCGGTGTCGCGCGCGGTGCTGGAGCGCGAACTGGAATGTACTCGCGCGACAGTCATGCGCGTCATCGAGGAACTTCGGAATTACGGCGCCCCCGTGGAGTACCTGCGCGAGGCGAACGGCTATCGTTATACGCCAGGCAAGGCATTCGAGCTGCCGGGTATCTGGTTTTCCCCGTCCGAGCTGGAAGCGCTCTTCGTGGCTGAGCACCTTCTGGAGCACGCCGAGCCGGGGTTGCTCGCTGAAACGCTCGCTCCGCTGAAGCAGAAGCTCGGCGCCATCTTCAAGCTCGAACACCTTGGGCGTGGCGAGCTCATCCGACGGGTCCGGATTCTTCGGATGGGCGGCCGTGGCGCGGGGAGACACTTCAACCTTATTGCCGATGCGCTGACCCGGCGCCGGCGTCTTTTCCTCACGTATCGTTCACGCGGCCGCGACGAAATCACCGAGCGCGAAGTGTCTCCGCAGCGCCTGGTTCGTTATCGCGACAACTGGTACCTCGATGGCTGGTGCCACATGCGCAAGGGTTTTCGCAGCTTCGCCATCGAGCGTATCCACGACGCGAAGCCGCGTGTCCGGGCCGCGATCAACGTCGCGGAAGGCAGGCTCGATGAGCATTTTGGGACTGCGTACGGGATTTTCGCCGGCGCGGCCGACAAGACGGCGGTCCTCCGCTTCTCACCGGAATGTGCGCGCTGGGTGGCCGACGAAGAATCGCTGCTCACTCGACTTTGATCTTCGCCGCCTTCACCAGCGAAGACCATTTCTTCAGGTCGGCGTCGATGACAGCCTTGAACTCAGCACCATTCATCGTGGTCGGCTCGAGCGCGATGGCGAGGAAGCGTTCGCGGATCTCGGGCAACTGCGCTGTCGCGATGACTTCGCGTTCCAGCTTCGCGCGGACCGCAGCCGGGATGCCAGCCGGTGCAAGGATGCCGTACCAGTTCTCTGCGATGATCTCGCCGATGCCGGCCTCGATGAACGTCGGCACGCTCGGGGCCGCGAGCGTGCGCTTGCGGCTGGCAACGCCGAGGGCGCGCACGCGTCCGGCATTGATAAGTGGGATCGCCGAAGGAGTGGAAGTGACGGTCGACTGGATCTGACCGGCCACGACGTCGTTAAGGGCCGGGCCGGTGCCCTTATACGGCACTAGGTTGAAGTCGCCGGCGGTGCGTAGCTTGAACAATTCTGCAAGCATCTGCGCGGGAATGCCGCCGTACGCGAGAACGATCCGCCCCGGCTGCGATTTCGCGAGCCCGACGATTTCACGCAGCGACTGCGCCGGCACTGCGGGGTGCGACACGATCATGAGGGGAGTGGAAGCCACGATCGCGATCGGCTCGAAGTCCTTCACCGGGTGGTACGGGACTTTGCTGTAGACGGCGGGGTTGATCACGAGGGCTGGATCGCTGATCAGCAGCGCATAGCCGTCGCGCTGCGCGCGCGCGACGATTTCGGTACCGAGCACGCTGGCTGCGCCGGCACGGTTGTCCACCACGATTGTCTGGCCGAGCCGCTCGGAGAGGCGCGGCGCAAGGATGCGCATCACCACGTCGTTGCCGCCACCCGGCGCATAGGGCACCACGACGCGGATTGGTCTCGCCGGAAAATCCTGTGCGTACGCGCCGCCTGCCGTGCCCAGCAGCGCCGTAAGACCGGCGATCAGTAGTCGTTTTCTCATCATTCCTCCTCGTTTAAAAAGCCTTTAAGGGCTCGTTGGTTTTGGAACTAGGCGAAGCAACGCCGCGAGTGTTGCTACGCTGTCGCTCTTTTCCAGCGAAAACACGGCGTCGAGCACTCGATCCTGCCATTCGGTGTTGGTAATGCCGTTCAACAGCGCGCGGAATTTGCAAACGATGCCTGCGCGATCGATGGGACGTTCCGGCGTGCCGACCGAGTCGCGCAAGGTGCACTCGATGAAGCGCCCGTTCCTGAGCTGAATGCGCACTCCGCCCGGGAATTTCTCGGGAAGGAAGCGCTCGAGAGCGGGGTCCGTGCGCGCGGTCACGCGGTCCATCAATCGGATCATGTCCCTGCGCACCATCGCTTCTTCGCTGAAAGAACGCGGCTCCTGCGGATCCATAAGTAGCGTGGCGGCGACCGCATACGGCAGCGAGTATTGCGCCGCCATTACCGAGCGCGGCCGGTACTGCATGCGGTCTTCGATGGCAACCTGCGTCACGATGACCTCGATCGTTTGGATGTCCTCCGGAGTGATGCCGCTCTCGCTGCGGCACTCGCGGATCGCATCCATGAACGCATGAAACTGGCGACAGCACGCGTAGAGCTTCACGCTGATCTGGTCGATTTCCCAGGCTGCGCCGAGGTCGCGAGTGAGGCGGGCTGCGTCTTTCGAGTCACCAAACATACGGAGAAAGCCGTACCGCCCATCGAGAGCGTGGCGTGGTCCGCTGAAGCCGGCGCACGCAAGGTCCGCAGCCATGATGCCGTTATGCGACGGCAGCCCTCCGTGCAAGCGCTTGACCATATTGCTTTCCGGATCTTCCGCGAACTGCATGACGCCGGAAGCCATCGAGACCGCCAATCCGAAAGCCGACTCGATCTGCTGTGACGTTAGCCTCATCAGACGGGCAGCGGCGGTGGTAGCGCCGAAGACACCCGCAACGGCAGTCGGATGAAAGCCGCGCGACATCGCGGCATTGGCCGCCGCGCCTATGCGGCACTGCGCTTCGTATCCGGCAACGACGGCCGTCAGAAAATCGCGGCCGTTCGCCTGGAAAGGCTCGGCGACAGCAAGCGCTGCGGGAATGACGACGGTGCCGGGATGACTGAATGACTCGTTATGGGTGTCGTCGAGTTCCACGCCATGCGCTGCCGTGCCATTTGCAAGCGCTGCGGCGCGTCTTCCCACTTTGTGCTCGCGCCCATAGACCGTACTTTCCGCGATCTCTCCTGATGCGCCCGCATAGTCGCGCACGATCCGCGACCACGGCAGATCGGCGCTGTGCAGCGCGACGCCAAGGTGATCGAGCACCAGGTCCTTGGCGCGCTCGACGATGCGCGCCGGGATGGCCTCGAAGTCGAGCGTACTCAAGAATGCGGAGAACTCACGCGTGCGGTCGGCCGTCGCAGTTGCGGTCATGGCTGAATTCGTGCGATTGACATCGTGCCGGCGCGCCGTTAAAATGGAACATAGTTCCAAAAATAACTAGGATAACAGGATAACACAGAAAACCGAGCCAAGGAGCAATTGTGAATCCAACGTGGGGCCGTTCTGTCGCTGCGACGGTGGCAGCAGGCGCATTTGCCACAACCATCACGAGCGCTGTTGCAGCAGAAGCGTGGCCCGAACGGCCGATTCGCATGATCGTGCCGTACGCAGTGGGCGGCTCCACCGATACGGTCGCGCGCCTTCTCGCGCCGAAGCTCGGGGAAAAGTTGGGCCAGCAGGTCGTCGTCGACAATAGGCCGGGCGCAGCGACGAACATTGGCCTCAATATCGTCGCGAAGGCCTCGCCCAACGGGTACACGTTCGGCATCGCGAACATCGCGCTGGGCGCGAATCCGAGCCTTTTCTCTACGCTGCCGTTTGATCCGAAAAAGGACCTCGCGCCGGTGAGCCTGACCGTGCAATTGCCGCTCGTGCTCACGGTCAATCCCGCCGTGCCGGCGAAATCAGTTCCCGAGCTGATCGCGCTCGCGAAGTCGAAGCCGGGCGTGCTGAACTATGGATCGGCCGGCAACGGAAGCGCTACGCATCTCGCCTCCGAGCTTTTCAAGTACATGACCGGCACCGATATCGTCAACGTTCCGTATAACGGCGGTGGGCCGGCGATCGTCGCGCTGCTCGGCAATCAGGTGTCGCTTGTCCTGTCGTCAATCCCGCCCGCGCTCGGCCACATCAAGGCCGGCCGTCTGATCGCGCTCGGCGTGAGCGGCGCGAAGCGCAATTCGGCTTTGCCCAATGTACCGACGATCGCGGAAGCCGGCCTGCCCGGCTTCGAAGTGACCGAGTGGCAGGGTGCGGTCATGCCTGCGCGAACGCCCGCGGCGATCGTTAAGCGCCTGAACCGGGAGATCGTCAACGCGCTGACGAGTCAGGACATTAAAGACCGCATCGCCGCCGGCGTAGGCGGGGAAGTCGTGGCCAGCACCCCGGAAGAGCTTGCGAAGCACCTCGAGCGCGAGATTGCCAAGTGGTCGAAGGTGATCAAGGCCGCCGGCATCAAGGCGAGCTGAGCAATGGACCAGTACCCAACGATCAAATTCATCGTCAAGCACGGCAATCCGCTTGCGATCCTAATCGGACTGCTGCCCTTTGGCGGCGCGATCGCCTTCGTCGTGCTGATTTCGATGCACTGGCTGGTGCTGGTCGCGGGCCTCGCTGCGAGCCTGGTACTGCTGCTGCTCATGAAGAGCTACGTCGAACTCGTACGCATCATCGCTGACATGCTGCTACCCAAGTAAGAGCCGAGTGATGACCGTATCGCATGACTACGACGTCGTCGTCGTGGGCGGAGGCATGGCAGGCCTGGCTGCCGCAAACCGCGCCGCCGAGAAAGGCTTGAGAGTCGCGCTGCTCGAGCGCGGTGCCGGCGAGCAGTACCTGTGCAACACGCGCTACTCGGGCGGTGTGCTGCACGTCGCTTTCCGCAACGTCAAGGACCGTCCGGAAGAGCTGCTGGAGGCAATCGTCGACGCGACGAACGGAAACGCCGATCCGGCGCTCGCGCGCGCGCTTGCCACGACGTGCGGCAGAGCGGTCGACTGGCTGAGCAAGGAAGGCGCGAAGTTCATCCGCATGAGCCAGGTCGCGTGGCAGCAATGGGTGCTTGCGCCTCCGCGGCGCATCATGCCTGGTCTCGATTGGGAAGGCCGCGGACCGGACTTCACCCTGCGCATTCTCGCGAAAAATCTGGCCGCTCGCGGAGGCAAGATCTTCTGCGGAAAGGCAGCGACTGCATTGATGCAGCGGAACGGCGCGTGCATCGGCGCCGAAGCACGGGACGCCGAAGGCGCGTATCAGTTCAACGCGAGGGCGGTAGTGCTTGCAGACGGCGGCTTCCAGGGGAACCTCGACCTCGTGCGGCAGCATATCTGCAGTGCGCCCGAAAAGCTCAAGCAGCGCGGGGCGTCGACCGGCGTCGGCGATGGCCTGCGCATGGCGCAGGCAATCGGGGCTCATGTGACCGACCTCGATTATTTTTATGGCCACCTGCTTTCGCGCGATGCGTTCACGAATCCAGTCGTGTGGCCGTATCCGCAGCTCGATGAGCTGGGTGTGGCCGGCATCGTGGTCGACGCGGCGGGCAAACGCTTCGCGGACGAAGGATTGGGCGGCGTGTACCTTGCAAACGCGATTGCGAAGCTCGAGGATCCACTGACTGCCTGGGCGATTTTCGACGAGGCAATCTGGGAAGGGCCCGGACGCACGGCGCGTATCCCCGCCAATCCGCATCTCGCAAAAGCCGGCGGCACGATCCTCAAGGCGAATGCGCTGCGGGAGCTGGCAGCGCAAGCGCGGATCTCCGCTGAGGCTCTCGAAGCCACGGTTACCGAATATCGGACGGCGCTGAGCGCGGGCGCGCTCGGAAAGCTCGATCCCCCGCGCACGCCTGCCGCAGTCGCAGCGTTGCCCATCGACCGGCCGCTGTTTTATGCGGTGCCGGTGTGCGCCGGGATTACCTATACCTTCGGCGGCATAACGGTCGACGAGCATGGACGCACCC
>DAIDAU010000467.1 GCA_027310465.1 Rhodocyclaceae bacterium | reverse complement strand
GATGGTCGGTCACGGTCGGCGGCGAAGAGGTTTGCGCTGATCCATACGTCTGGACTTCGACCAGAGAAATCGAATGTGACTGACTAACCAGCATCCGCGTAAGTCGTTGTTATGACAATGTGCGGCTGCTACATAATTCCGGAGAGCGGCATCTTGCCAATCCAGTGTTTGGAAGAAGGCGCAGGGCGGCAGCAAAGTCCTGTCTTCGCAGACTGCGGCGACGTTCTGTCCGTCGACCGTCGTGGGCAACAGCTACAAGATCGACGCCTCTTGCAATCTTTACATCTGGGTGATCAGCACTTGGAGTTATCTCGGCAACATCAGCGGTGGAGCCCTTGACCTGAATTACTCGATATGCACGGGTACCAGCGCTCAAAGCGGCACCTACTATACGACCACTTCGACGGGCCTTATGGTCTACGGATGTACGAACTGGGGCGCCGGCTCCTCAAGCGCACTTTCCCCCTGGTCATCGTGACGCCGGCATAATTGCCAATACGGTAGCAATTCGTGGAAGTGGACGGCTAACGGCGGCATCATCGCCGGCGCCGGCAAGAGTCAAGTCTGGAAGGCGCTAGCTGGGCAGCAAATCTCATGCGGTGGAAGCGTTTGGTATACGAGTCAAACAGCGTATGCCAAGGTCGATTCAAGCGGACAAGTCTGGACCTATCAGCCCAACATCGGATGGGTAGCTGGGTCGATCAATAACTGGTTCGGCAACGTCTCTGGCTACCAGATGACATTGCGAGTGCAGGCGACGCTTGGCGGGATGCTGTTCACGTATGAGATGTACAACCCGTCCACGTATCCGACCTGGCTGTGGACCGTGTGTTCTGCGGACTGGACATAGCCGCCATGATGTTCGTCCCAACGCTTGCCACGCCGCTGCGCGACATCCTAACTCACTACATCGCGACTGTTTCCGTAAGGAAGCGAAGCCACCATACGGAAATCTTCCGCATCAAGGCTATCGCCGATCTGCTCGGCGACGTGCCGCTGGGTGAGATCACGCCGATGCACGTCGTCGGCTTTCGCGATCACCGCCTGGCGACGCCGAATCCGCGCAAGTCTGGCCAGACGCTCGGCACCGGCACGGTCAAGGCCGAGTTGATGCTGCTCTCGCACGTCTTCAGTACCGCGGCGGCGGAATGGGGCATGGACAAGTTGGAGAATCCCGTCCTCAAGATTCGGAAGCCGAAGCCGCCGCCTGGCCGAAGCCGGCGACTCACCCAGGCCGAAGAATTCAAGCTGCTGCGCGCCGCCGCGCGCCACTCAAATCCGCACTTCTATCCTATCGTTGTCATGGCGTTGGAAACGGCGTGTCGCCAAGGCGAACTGCTCAACGCACGATGGGAGCATGTCAATTGGGAGAAGCGGACGCTGCATCTGCCGATCACGAAGAACGGCGATGCGCGCGACGTGCCGTTGAGCCGCAAGGCGTACAGTATCCTTCACGACACCCTGCCGCGGAAGACAGAGGGTCGGATCTTCGACATGTACTGTTCGCACGGGATCAAGAGTAGCTGGCGGGTGTTCATGAGAGGCATCGGCATCAAGGACTTTCACTTCCACGATCTGCGTCATTGCGCGATCAGTTCATTGCTCGAGCGCGGCCTGAACACCATCGAGGTCGCCTCGATCTCTGGACACCGATCCATGCAGATGCTCAAGCGCTATGCCCATCTTTCCGCTTGGCGCCTTGTCGAGAAGCTGGACCCGAAGCCGACCGCCAAGCGACAGCGGCCGGTGCTCAAGGAACACTTACCAGCGTATCCCGCCGTCGTCACTGAGTGGCTGCGACGCGTCGACATCGACTTCCCCGATTTCATAGATCTGCGCCTCTCCGGGCCACCACAGGCCGACAACATCGGCAGGGCTAAGGATGTCCTGCTGCGCACGTTGGTAACAATGCTTTGCGAGGGCGTGCCGCTGCCGGCGCCGAGTCCGGCGGATGTTGTTGAACTTCCGCACGAGCAGGCGCGCATCGAGATCATTTCGCCGCTGTAAGAAGGCGCCGCGGCCCATTCACGACTTATCGTAAGGATTGAAGTGCTGCGGTCGGAATGCTGCCGCTCGATCTCGCCAACGATTGAAGGCGCGTCCGATGGCGTCGACCAAATCGCGCTCGTCGATTAGGCGCTGCACCTCGAGCGTCGGCGCGTCGTCATCGAACGCGACGCGGGCCGGATGATCACCCGGCAATCGCAACAAGAGCGCACGCACTTCATCGCGGAGCACGTCGTCTTCGTAATGCCGGCGTGCCGGGCCGGCGTGCGGTTTCCACTTGCGAGAAGACATGGAGAGATTCTAGACCGAGCGGAACCGATCGGCGGCCCGGGAGCGCCGGACTGCTTAGACCAATGAGCGCCTATTCTGGCTTCAATCATCACAGACAAACCGCTGTCGCCTGCACTGCGTTGGCGGCCCCTGACGCATTCCAGCCGTAGCAGTACCAACCGTTACCCGAGACGATGTTGTAGAACATGTACGTGTTCGCTGGGCCGCCGCCCGTCCAGGTACAAGAGCCAGTCACCACGGTTCTTCCGGCGGCGCATGTTGCCGTCGTCGCTACGACGCAGCCCCCGGCACATGCGCCGCTCGTTGTTGTCACCGTGCTCGGCCGACCAATCGCCTGCCAGACCCAACTCGTGCTATTGAATGGCAACTATGCCTTCGTCGTCAATGGCAGAAGGCGGTTGCAATGACTGATTGAGTAGCGCAGCTACTTGTGGCGGTACAAAGCCACCCATTACCGCTTACTTGGCAACTATGCGTTGCGCATGGTTATACGGCGTCAGTTCTTCTTGCAAATGGGATAGATGTAGGTACTGTTCGCGGTCACGTAATCAGCGATGCTGTACCCGGTTGGGCAGGAACCAGCCGACATGTTGCCAAGAATCGCATCGCCAGACGGCACAACATAGGACGCGATGCTCTGACAGCTACCGCCGGTCCATGTGAAGCCCGCCGCGCACTGCGTCGCGGGATCGCGCAACCACTTCCACACTCCGCCACTGAATTGGCAACTATGCCTTCGTCCTCCACGAACGCGACACGACGACGGTCGAGCTAGTTCTTGCGGCAGACCTGCCAATAACTGCCGTCCAGGGGAAAGTTGGACGCGACACCAACAGCCGTATATCCCGCCGGACATCCGTTGGCTGAAATCGTGCCGCCGACAATCGCGAATCCAGATGGAACCGCCGTGGCGTAACTGGCGATGCTCTGGCAACTGCCGCCCGTCCAGGTGAAACCGGACGCGCATTGCGTCGCCGGGTCGCGCATCCACTTCCACGAACCGCCACTGAATTGGCAACTATGCCTTCAGCGTAATTCAAACCACAGGCTGGGCCATAGCGACGATGAGTATGATGAGCCTGGCGGCACGATAACCTGGAGCGTCTTGATCTCACCAACGCCGGACGAGTAAAGCATACGGGCAATGGCGTTGCCATCTACCGTAACGGTCCACGTGGTTCCCGAGAAACCAGCAGCGCTCAGGCTAACCGTAATTGGCCGTGAGGTGGTGTTGTAGTAAAGGGTGCCTCCGGCACGGCTTGCCGTGACATTCTGCCAGGTTTGGCCGTACCCAAAACCCTGGCCGGTCCATAGCCACGCCGTGCCATTGAATTGGCAAGCTACCAGCAACGAATGGCGCACCGCTGGCCACCGCCATTCGTCGCAGGCGTCTGCACAAGCACCTGCCAGATGCCGGCGTTTCGGTAGACCTCACAGACACCCGCCTGGCCACCGAACGAAATGCTGCCCGTTAGCCAACAGGTCTTCTTGTTCAGATTGACGATTTGATAATAGACGTTGGCATAGCCGTCACTTGCCAGCGTACAGCCAGCATAGCCGGGCGCCATGCACTGATATGCGGCCACTGGATCGTCAGATGGCAGGGAGTTTTGCCAAGTCCACGCCGTGCCATTGAATTGGCAACTATGCCGCCGTCAGGAGGTCCAGGGAAAGTAATTGATATGCTGCGCACCGTTCGCGTCACAATATGATTCCGTGAAACCCGTCGCTGTGGCCGCGTAAGCGTTACCCGTGCAATTGCCGATGCCAAAGTCCAGTTGGCCGCTGCTGATGCTGCCGAGATAGCTCCAATAGCTCCCAAAAGCGTTCCACACGTACAAATTGCATGACGCGTCGATCTTGTAAGAACTGCTGACGATGGTCGACGGACAGAACGTCGAAGCGGTCTGCGAGGTCAGGATTTTGCTGCCGCCTTGCGCCTTCAGCCACTTCCAACTTCCACTACTGGATTGGCAACTATGCCGTTGCCAGGCCGCTACTGGCAGTATGCCGTGCCGTTAACTGTGACAACCGCGGATGGATACACGCCGTCACTGGATGCAGCGCAATACCAACCGTTGCCGCTGCGGAAACTGCCGCTGCTATCCGCGAATCCGCCGCTCACATTGACGGAGCACCC
>DAIDAU010000466.1 GCA_027310465.1 Rhodocyclaceae bacterium | reverse complement strand
CCGCGGCGAAGAACGGCAGGAAGTGCTCCTCCCAGCACCACGCCGCCGTGTAGGCGCCGTGGATGAACAACAGGGGGGTGGCACGGGGGCGACCCTGGGCGGCGTGCGCAAGCACTTCCAGGTCTTCGAAGCGGGATCGATTCATGAGCGGGAAAGACGGTGCGGCGCGATCATTCTACCCTTGGCGTCCCTTCGCCTACCGGCCATGCGCGCTGCCGATCGGGCAGCTCCTAGGCGGCGTCCGGCTTGCCGAGGATCGCCTCGGCCTGCCGCACCAGTTCGTCGCGCCGCTCGTCGTTGAGCCCGATCAGGTGCGAGGCCAGCCAGGAGATCGAGGCCTGCGGGATGAGGCGCTTGGCTTCGGCGAGGTCGTCGGGCAGGGCCGGATTGTCGGGACCGAGGGCGAGATGCCGTGCGGTGTCGACGCACAGGCGGCAGATGTTGGCGCGCACGTTGTCGACGCCCTGGATCAGGTGGGTCAGCAGCAGCGGCAGTTCCCAGATCGACGCGCACTTCAGCGTCAGGTCGCGGAAGCGGAAGCCGCAGGCCATCTCCTGCGCCTGCACGGAGCGCGCGGCGCGGCCGCTGGCGCGTGCATCGAGGGCGGCTTGCGGCACCTCGGGCGCGAACGCCCAGAGCAGCAGTTCGCCGGCTTCGGCGAGCAGCGTCGCCGTGGCGATTTCGTCGGGCGCGATGTCGGCGCGCGCCGAAACCCAGAGCACGCCGAGCTGGCTCGCCAGCACCGCGCGCGATTCGCAGGCCGCCAGGCCGAGGTTGTCCATGTCGGTTTCCGGGCTGCTGTCGAGCAGCTCGCGGAAGGCGGTGACGCCGAGCTGCATGACGGCGGCGAGCGAGGTCGTGGTGTCGCGCCCGAGGCGGCGGCTGCGCCGTTTTTCGGCTTCGCGCAGCAGGCGCAGGCAGAGGAAGGGATCGCTGACGGCGATGCCGGCCAGCTCCTTGGCGGAGAGCGCGTCGCCCTTGCTTTCCTCCAGGGCGACGAGCAGCATCTTGGAGCGCTGCATCGACGGCAGCTCCTGGGCGGTCAGGTAGGCCGCCCATTGGTCGACTCCCCAGTGCTGCTGGTAATCCGTCAGCATCGACGCGTCTCTCTTCCCTATGCTTCCTGAGCCCGAAGCGCCGCGACGCGGGCCTCGTGGATGCGGGCGGGAATCGCGGCCCGGTCGGCACAACCGCGGGAAACGGCTCCCGCATCGACGGATTGTACGATAGCCAGGGCTGCGCGCCAGCGCGGCCCCGGCGCGTAGTCCTGCTCGTCGCGTCCCAGGCGGCCGCGGAAGTCGGCTTCGCAGGCGCCGAGCACCAGCTCGAAGCGCTCGGGGCGGCGCAGGGCGTCGCAGCGCTCGAGCACCTTGAGGACGGTGGCGGGCCGGAGCTCCGCGATCCTGTGGATCTCGCCGTGGAAGGCCGTCGCCAGGCGCGCGACGTCGCGGCATTCGCCCGGCACGCGCAGCCGCTCGCAGAGCGCGTCGAGCAGCGGCAGGCCGGCGGCTTCGTGGCCGATATGCCGCGGCAGCACCTCGGCCGGCGTCGCCGCCTTGCCGAGATCGTGCGTCAGGGCGGCGAAGCGCGCCGGCAGCGGCAGCTCGAGCCGCGCCGCCAGGTCGACGACCATGGCGATATGGACGCCGGTGTCGACTTCGGGATGGTAGTCGGCGCGCTGCGGCACGCCGTAGAGGGCTTCGACCTCGGGCAGCAGCCTTCCCAGCGCGCCGCAGGCGCGCAGCATGCCGAGCATGCGCGAGGGCTGCCTTTCCATCAGGCCGCGTGCCAGTTCCTGCCAGACGCGCTCGGGCACCAGGTGATCGACCTCGCGGCTGTCGACCATCCGCCGCATCAGGTCGAGCGTCTCGGGCGCCAGCGCGAAATCGCCGAAGCGCGCGGCGAAGCGCGCGACGCGCAGGATGCGCACGGGATCCTCGGCAAACGCCGGCGAGACGTGGCGCAGCACCT
>DAIDAU010000433.1 GCA_027310465.1 Rhodocyclaceae bacterium | reverse complement strand
CGACACCTGCCAGTCGCCGCCCGAGCTGTGGGACGGCACCGTCGCCGCGCAGAAGTTCATGTCGGCCGTGCTGCGCACCGGCCAGCGCTTCGGCGCCGCGCACCTGATCGACATCCTGCGCGGCAAGGCGACCGACAAGGTCGGCCAGTTCAGCCACGACAAGCTGCCGACCTTCGGCGTCGGCGCCGATCTCGACGAGGCCACCTGGCGCAGCGTCGCGCGCCAGCTGCTCGCCGGCGGCCTGCTCTACGCCGACGCGCACAGCTACGGTGCCTTGAAGCTCACCGGCCAGGCCAAGCCCGTCCTCAAGTCGGAAACCACGCTGATGCTGCGGCGCCAGGTGCTCGCCGCGAAGAAGAAGGCCGCCAAGCCGAAGGCGATCTTCCCGGGAGACCTGCCCGAAGCCGACGCCGGCCTGTTCGAGTCGCTGCGCCAGTGGCGCGGCCAGACGGCGCGCGAGCAGGGCGTGCCTTTTCCAAACACGGACGTCACCCTATCAATGATCAAGGAGGGTGCTCTTTGGCATGCTCTAAGAGAAAAGCGTATGGAGCTTGCACGACAGCAGTCTGTACCCCCGTACGCGATATTCCACGATAAGACATTGATCGATATACACAATCGCATTCCCGCCTCATTGGAAGAATTCGGCCAAATTTCAGGGGTTGGTCAGGTCAAGCTGACTCGTTATGGCCCCGCCTTCCTGGAAGTTATTGCCAGTTTCCTAGCTAACTCCCCGGTCCAATAGCCCCCCAGAACGCCGGCACGCCATACAGCCATACGGCGATACAGCTATACGGCGATACAGTCATATGCCCATATGTACATACATATGCCCATATGGGACTCGCTCCAGCCTTTTGTCTGGTTGTTAATTACTTATGGAATAAGGGGTTGCTTAAAACGCGGCCTGGGCTCGGTTCGGCAAAGCCGAACTGAGCCAGGAGGCAAGCGGAGCGCGGCAGACTTTGAAAGCCGAGTACCAGCCTTATACAACCATAGGCACGGTACTATTTGGCAGGCATCAAGCTGATATTCGAAGGAGCGCCACCATGCTGATCTGTCTGTCGTCCGGCTACCGAAAGCGCTATTTGGAAGACGTCGTTCGGGCCATGGCGATGCCTGCTGGCAGCTCTTTACAGTTTCGGTACGAAGAAAATCTAATTTCAGAGGAGACCCGCGACGCACTTCTTACAAATCAGACGATATGCATCGCGTACCTCGATTGCAACAGTGCTCCAACTGCCGATCCCCAAATAATCCCGTGTCGATTCGCCACACTCAAGAATCCTCGGCGACTAGGCAACATTCACATCCTACCGCTTGTACTAGGGGATTTCGCTGAAGTAGCTGATCTAAAACTGCTGAACACGGAGCTTCGCCAGGCCGCGAGCAACTTACCGGTCCGCACGGGCTCAGGAGTCTCCGGGTCGTTCGTGGTGAATACCTCAGTTCCCCTCACGCATCTCAAGCGTGTCAAGAACGCAGCAAGAGAGGAAGAACTAGGCGCTTGGCAGAAGCAAGTACAAGAGTTAAAGCAACGGGAAGACTTCAAAGACACTCTCTTCTACTACTTTTACGACATCATAAGATGCCACGATGGTCAGCGCATCCCGCCTGTCGAGGAGGTGTATGCACTCGACTCGGAAGAGGAGTATGCGGGGAAGATATTCCACTATGGCTATGAGCCGACCGCTGGATCGAAGTACACCGGCCTGCTCATATCAACGGTCGGTGACTCCTTGTCTCTTATCTCAAACCCTCGAATTCAGATCGATTGCCCCTATGATCTGAAGGAAGTGCGATTTCGTACGTGTGCCACAAAGAAGCAAACTAACGCAATTATCTCCCTGTACCGCGTAGCGGACGAAGATGGCTCGCTAGAGGCAAAGAGCGGAAACCTGGAGTTCGATCTTTGCTTTCGCATCGATCAGAACTGGCTCGTTGATGGTGTCTTTGCAATGGTAATCGGGGGACTGTTGGCGACCCCGAGCTTGGTACCAATCTACAACAACTCTCAGATTGTCGATAAGCCCCTGGTTATGGCGCTTGCCATCAGTTTTGGATGCCTCGCCGGGCTAATTGCTCGGTTCAGTCCATTTAGAAAGTTGCTGTAGGCCCACCGTGGGTGGCTCACCTCTTGAGCCTACAAGAGAGCAGAATTCCTTCTACCTCTTCTGACCTTGAAGTAGCCATGCACTTCACCCAAGACAGCGGCGTAAGGACCTCTCACCAAGAGCGCGAACCTAAAGACGCTCTATCGTTCTTGACCGAACAGTTGGAGGACCTCCGCAAGGTACTGGACCAAGTCTTTTCACCAGATACGGCACTTCGACACAGCCGCACGCCAAGCGCCGGCCAATGCGCGGCAGTTGCCGCTCTCGTTCGGCATCGCTTCGGGGGTGACTTTGTCAGCGCCACAGTTAACGGTCAAAGTCATTGGTTCAATCGACTACTATGCAACAGATCGTCTGTTGACGTTGATTTGACCGGGGATCAGTTTGGCCGTCCATCTGTTCAAATCGGTTCACCGAATTCCTTGTATCCGTGCACCAAGTTACGACTCCCGCAAGAGATGAACGAAGAAACGACGTATCGCGCCAAGGTTCTAGCAGAACGCCTCTGTGAACGACTTGCGAAAACGTCTTGAAGGTGAGCGCCGCAAGAAACATCGATCCCGCTCGAACCTGTCATTGACCGCCGTAATGGAGCCACCGATGATCGGCGTAATGGAGCCAGTTTGAAGAGGTAAAAACGGGCGATTTCGGGGGTTAAGAATTGGCTGATTTTACCTGTTTGGCAAGTGCCGATTGGCGGGCTGCGGGCG
>DAIDAU010000426.1 GCA_027310465.1 Rhodocyclaceae bacterium | reverse complement strand
TCGCTGAGCAGTAAGACCGCTCGCGCATCATGGAAGGCAGGGCATCCGCCCTGCCTTTTTTATTTGCGCAAGCGCCGCGCAGGCGTCAAAATGCAGCATCTCCTTTCGCAGTGAATCCATGGATCTCGCCGCCCTGATCGCCGAGTTGCAGCCGCGCATTTCCGCGTTGCGGCGCGACATCCACGCGCATCCGGAGCTCGCCTTCAAGGAGAACCGCACCTCGAATCTCGTTGCCGCCGAGCTGGCGGCGGCGGGCGTCGAAGTGCATCGCGGACTGGCCGGCACGGGCGTCGTCGGGGTGCTCAAGTGCGGCGACGGCAAGCGCGCGATCGGCCTGCGCGCCGACATGGACGCGCTGCCGGTCGACGAATCCAACACCTTTGCGCATCGCTCGGTGCATGCCGGCTGCATGCACGCATGCGGCCACGACGGCCACACGGCGATGCTGCTCGGCGCCGCCGCGGCGCTGGCGCGCATGCGCGAGTTCGACGGCACGGTGCATTTCATCTTCCAGCCGGCCGAGGAGCACGAGGGCGGCGGCCGCCTGATGGTCGAGCAGGGACTGTTCGAGCGGTTCCCGATGCAGATGGTGTTCGGCCTGCACAACTGGCCGGGGCTCGATGCGGGCAGCATCGCGGTGATCGAAGGCCCGGTGATGGCGGCGACCGATCGCTTCGAGATCGCCGTCGAAGGCCGCGGCGGCCACGCCGCGATGCCCCACCAGGCGACCGACACGGTCGTCGCCGGCGCCGCGCTGGTGCAGGCGCTGCAAGGCCTGGTGAGCCGCGAGACGGATCCGCTCGAAGCCGCGGTGGTCAGCGTCACGCGCTTCCATGCCGGCGGCGACGCCGACAACATCCTGCCGGAGCGCGCCGTCCTCGGCGGCACGGTGCGCTCGCTGCGGCCGGAACTGCAGGCGGCGCTCGAAGCGGGCATGCGCCGCGTCTGCGACGGCATCGCGGCGACTTACCGCGTCGGCGTGAAGCTCGATTTCGAGCGCGGCTATCCGGCGACGATCAACGCTGCGGAACCGAGCCGCATCTGCCGCGACGTCGCCAGGCAGATCGTCGCCGAGAACGGCCGCGGCGAGGTCCTCACCGGCTTGAAGCCGAGCATGGGCGCCGAGGACTTCGCCTACCTCTCGCAGGCCGTGCCCGGCTGCTACGCCTGGCTCGGCAACGGCCCCGGCATCGGCGGCTGCATGCTGCACAGCCCGCACTACGACTTCAACGACGACATCATCGCCGCCGGCATCCGCTACTGGGTGCGGCTGGTCGAACACACGCTTCCACGCGCCTGACGCCGCACCGACGTCTCCGTCATCGGCAAGTTGCCGGGAAGCGCCGCGCGTGCATCTGACCGACGACAGCGAAGAGACTTTCGAGGCGCGCGTTCTCTGAACGTCGCCGACCGAGTCAACGAAAAAGGCCCGCATGACGCGGGCCTTTTCGTTGTCCGGAGAGAAGCGGATTACTTCTTCTTCTTGCCGGCCACGGCTTGCTTGAACGCGGCGCCGGCGGAGAACTTCGGCACGGTGGTGGCGGCGATCTTGATGGTCGCGCCGGTCTTCGGATTCTTGCCGGTGCGCGCGGCGCGCTTGGCGGACTTGAAGGTGCCGAAGCCGACCAGCGT
The DNA here is from genome assembly GCA_027310465.1 of Rhodocyclaceae bacterium. Classification (GTDB taxonomy): domain Bacteria; phylum Pseudomonadota; class Gammaproteobacteria; order Burkholderiales; family Rhodocyclaceae; genus Nitricoxidireducens. The sequence continues at coordinate 3,849 of DAIDAU010000426.1, read as the reverse complement.
AACCGAGTCGCCCTTGGAAACGGCCTTCACAACGGCTGCGATCGCGGCGTCGAGCGCCTTGTTGGCAGCGGCCTTGCTGATGCCGGCTCCCGTGGCGGCGACTTCGATAAGTTCAGCTTTGTTCATCCAAATGCCTCCGTAAATGAGAGTGTGCTAGCCATATGGCTGGCGAGGATTCTAGCGCGCAAAATTTTTCCTGCGCGTGTTTTCTCTTATTCGTTCAGCAATTTTTCCGCGACCATGGCCGCGTGAACGGCCGGCCTGCCGGCGATTCGCGCATGGTAGGTTTTCAGCGCGGGCCACTTGCCGATGTCGACCGCCGTCCATTGTCCCCAGTTGAGCACCGTGAAAAGGTAGGCGTCGGCGACGCTGAACGCGTCGCCCATCAGATAATCCCTATGCGCAAGTTGCGCTGCAACGTAATCGAAGCGCCGGCCAAGAAGCCCGTGTACCAGGGCTTTCCAGTCCTCCGGCGCGGCCGGGTTGAACAGCGCGCCGAACGACTTGTGCAGTTCCGACGTTATGAAGTTGAGCCATTCCATCAGCCGATAGCGTTCCATGGTTCCGGCCGGCGGCGCGAGATTCTTCTCGGGCACGCGATCGGCCAGATACTGGACGATCGCCGGTCCCTCGGTCAGCACGCTGTTGTCGTCCAGGCGCAACGCCGGGACGTAGCCCTTCGGATTGACGGCGAGATAGTCGGCGCCGCCTTCGGTCTTCTTGGTTTTGAGATCGACCCGCTCGAGCTTGAAGGGCAGGCCCGCTTCGCGCAGGACGATGTGGGGCGAGAGGGAGCAGGCGCCCGGGGAGAAGTAGAGCTTCATGGCAGACTCCGTGGGAAGGCGATTCAGCCAATGGTAGGCCGCGAACCCACGGCGTCAAGCGCCGCGGGATGACCCTAGTGGCGCAAGTGGGACGGCGTCGCGAAAAGCTGTGCCAGCACTTCCTTGCCGAAGCGATATTCGTGGTTGCAGACGTCGTCCTGGATGACGATCTCGTCGTGCTCGGCCAGCATCTCGGCGACTTCCTCGCGGCCGAGCGTGCGCAGCATGTTCAGCACCTTCTGCTCGTCGCGCGGGCAATGGTGGACGACCGGCTGTGGCGCGAACAGGCGCAGCGTCTCCTCCGGAAACAGCCGCGCCAGCAGGGTCTCCGCCGGCAGCGCGAGTTCCTCCGCGCGCACCGTGCCGGCCAGGTGCTGGACGCGGTTCCAGCCGTCGGCATCGGCGGCGTCGGCGCCGGGCAGCTTCTGCAGGAAGAGACCGCAGGCGTGGTCGGCGCCGGCCGTCAACCACAATCGCGTCGGGGTCTGCTCCGATTGCGCGAGGTAGTGCTCGAAGATCTCGGCGAGCGAATCGCCTTCCAGCGGCACGTGGCTCTGATAGGGGTGCGCGGCGGCGTCGGTCTTCAGGTTTAGCACCAGCTGGCCGTCGCCGAGCAGTTCGGCCACCGGGCTTGCCGCCACGAAGCCGTCGGTCTTCGCCATGCCGCGGATGCGCAGCTGCTCGTCGCAGTCGACGAACAGCATGCGCACGGGGCCGTGGCCTTCGAGCTGGAACGTGATGCGTCCCGGCTGCTTGAGGTTGCTGCCGATCAGCGTCGTCACCGCGGCGAGCTGGCCGAGCAGATCGCGCTCCGGCTCGCCGTAGCCGCGCCGCGCCTGCATCTCCTGCCATGCCGGTCCGAGATGCACGACGGCCCCGCGGATGTCGAGGTCCTCGATGACGAAGCGGCGGATCGCGTCGATCATTTGACGAAGCTCTCGAACAGGGCGGGATCGAAGCCGACCAGCAGCTGCCCGCTCTCCGTTTCGACGACCGGCCGCTTGATGGCGCTCGAGAATTCCACCATCAGCGCGACCGCGTCGCTCTGCGTCGCGATCTCCCGGCGCTCCGGCGGCAGCTTGCGGAACGTCGGTCCGCGCGTGTTGAGCAGCGTCTTCCAGCCGGCCGCCCGGCACCAGCCGACGAGGCGGTCGCGCGGCACGCCGAGCTTCTTGTAGTCGTGGAAGTCATAGGCGACGCCGCGCGCCTCGCACCAGGCGAAGGCCTTCTTCATCGTGTTGCAGTTCTTTATTCCGTAGATCCTGATCATGGCGGGGCTCCGTAGGGGAGCGCATCATACCGCGGCGCTTCCCCGGCGTCGCCGAGCGAGCAGGCCCCACGCGAGGCAGCCGCCGCCCAGGGTGCCGAAAGCCAGCGTCCACGCGAGGCCATTGCCGCCGGCGACGTCGAGCACGGCGCCGAAGGCGAGCGGCGAGACGAAGCCGGCGCCGAAGCCCAGCAGCGAGTAGACCGCCATCGCCGCGCCGCGTTGCGCCAGCGGCGTGGCGGCGATCAGCCCCGCCGTCAGCGCCGCGGAATCCGCCATGACGGCGACGAAGTAGCCGGCCAGCGTCATCAGCATCAGCCACCATGGCCACGCCGAGGCGAAGCCGGCCAGCCAGCACAGCGCGCCCGAGGCCAGCATCACCGCGACGATCCAGCGCCGCCGCTCGCCGCGGCCCGCGGCTTCGTTGCCGAGGATGCTCGCCGGCAATCCGAGCAGGTTGATCAGCGCCGCGGCCGTCGTCGGTTCGAGCGCCCGCGTGCCCGCCTGCGCCGCCGCGTAGGCGAAGACGATGAAGGCCACCATCCACGAGCGCAGGCCGAACAGCTCCCAGCAATGCACGGCGTAGCCGAAAACATAGCTGCGCACCTCGCGCTGCGCCAGCACGGCGCCGAAGCGCGGCAGCCACGGCGCATGATGCGCGGCATGGGGCCGTGGCGTCCTCACGCCGGCGAGCACCAGCGGCAGCGCGGCCAGCGGTCCGGCGGCGAGGGCGACGAAAGCCGTGCGCCAGGTCAGCAGCGCGCCGAGCCAGCCGGCGGCCAGCAGCGAAACGCTGGTGCCGATGCCGAAGGTCGACGTGTAGAAGGCGATGTAGCGCGACTGGCGCGGTCCGCCGACGCGGTCGGTCAAGGCCTTGAGGCCCGGCATGTAGGTGCCGGCGAGGCCGGCGCCCGTCAGGGCCTGCCACGACGCGGCGCTCATCGCGCCGTCCGCCAGCAGGCCGAAGCTCGCGATGCCGACGGCAGCCAGCGCGCACGAGAACGCAAACACGCCGCGCGCATCGATGCGGTCCGTGATGCCCGAGAGCACGGGCACCGCCAGCATATAGCCGAAGAAGAGGGCGCCGCCGACGAAGCCCGCCTCCGCGCCGCTCATGCCCCACGCAGCGCGCAGCGACGGCAGGAAGGCCGGATAGGCGGCGAAGCCCGTCATCGACAATGCTTCGGCGCAGCAAAGCAATGCGACGAGGCGCGCGTCTTTCGTTGTCGCAATCATGCCGCCATGTTACCGACGCTGCCATGCGGTCGCGAGATTGACTTTCGCGATGGGCTCGGCTAGCTTTGGAACGCGTTCGATGTGAAGGCATTCCGAGGAGGAACCTAGCGCTGAGTAAGGGGAACGCGTAACGACTCAATCGACAGGTGGAACAGGAGGGACCGAAAGTCCCGTTGCCCAAGGCAGCGCCGATTTGGATCCGCTTGCGGGCGCACAAAAAATTCGGCAAAAGGGATCGTGAAAAGCCCGTTCGGCAACCCGGACGGGCTTTTTGTTTGAGGCCGGTCGGCGGACGGGCTTTTGTCTCAGCGCGAGCAGAAGCAATTGCTGTCAGGGCCGCAGATCTCGCGTACGCTCAAGGTCGAGCGCACCGTCCCCTTCGCGGCGTCGAACAGCACGTCGAAGCGGCTCGCCGCGTGCCACAGGTCACAATAGCGCCATTCCCATGCCAGTTCGTCGCGCGCCGTGAAATACACGGTCCACGGCATGTAGGGCGGCCCCAGCGCGTGTGCGACTTCTTCC
>DAIDAU010000411.1 GCA_027310465.1 Rhodocyclaceae bacterium | reverse complement strand
TCTCAATTGTGATTGCAGATGGCGCTGGAAGTAAGCCGTTAGTACCTGACATACGTGGGCTTACTGCTTTAGTAATTGACGAACTTAAGGCGCTGAAGAAACACAAAGAGAGCATAGCTAAAGTCTTGAATAGGCTCCCCGCTGATTCAACAATCGAGGACGTGCTCAGCCATATTCGCGCACTGCACGAAGTAGTAAGAAATGGAAATATTGACGGGCTCGACAAGACCGCTTTGGCCGGGCTTGATGCGGAAATCTGCACAATAACGACAAAAGTAGTAAATGTTGAGTTGCCTGCAGTCACAACCCCTTATCACCGATTAGCGACATGGGTAGGCGGAATCCGTAGGACCCACTCGGTTGAGGTCTTTACGCCAAACTATGATCTGCTGATCGAGCAGGCATTTGAAACGCACAAGATTCCGTATTTCGACGGATTTATCGGCTCCCGCCAGGCGTTCTTTGATTTAGCTTCAATGGAGAACGAGTCACTTCCAGCACGCTGGGCGCGCCTGTGGAAGGTACACGGTTCGGTAAATTGGTGGCGTACAGTCGGTGACGAAATAGTGCGGAGAAATTCGACTGCCGATGCCGTCACTGGTGATCGCCAGATGATTTACCCATCTCATCTCAAATACGACCAAAGCCGTCGAATGCCATATCTGGCGATGCTGGATCGAATGCGGTCATTTCTTGCCAGCGGACAAGCCGTTTTAGTGGTCAGTGGATATGACCTGCTTCCCGCCAGCCGTACCAGTTAGAAGTAGAGAAGTCCGTCAAATCGTGGAGAATGACGGACATGAAGAAGAGCAGATATACGGAAGAGCAAATCATCGGCTTTCTCAAGCAAGCCGATGCGGGGATGGCGATCAAGGAGCTGTGCCGCAAGGAAGGCTTCTCGGATGCAACGTTCTACAAGTGGCGCGCCAAGTATGGAGGCATGGACGCCTCGGACGCGAAGCGTTTGAAAGAGCTCGAGGGGGAGAACGCGAAGCTCAAGCGGCTCCTCGCCGAGGCGCACCTGGACATCGATGCGTTAAAAGGCGTCTTTGGGGTAAAGCGCTAGCCCCGCAAGCGAAGCGCGATGCCATCGGGCAGATGATCAAACGGTTTGAATTGTCCGAGCGCCGTGCCTGCCGTCTTGTGGGGCTTTCCAGAGACAGTTATCGTCATCGGCCAGTGCCAGATGCGCAGACTGCGGCGCTCAGCGCCGCCATCATCGATATCGCCCACGCCCGGCGACGTTTCGGCTATCGGCGTATTCATGACCTGTTGCGCCCGCGATTTCCCGAGGTGAATCACAAGCGTATCTATCGGATCTACAGCGCAGCCAAGCTGGCGGTGAGGAAGCGCAAGAAGGCCAAGCGGCCGAGTAACGAACGCATCCCTTTGCAAATAGCCGCCGCGGTCAATGAGGTGTGGAGCATGGATTTTGTGAGTGACAGCTTAGTCAACGGCCGGCGCATCAAGTGCCTGACGGTCGCCGACGACTTTAGTCACGAATGTGTCGACATCGGCGTCGACTTTGGCATCGGCGGGCAGTATGTGACGCGGCTCCTGGATCGGGCGGCTACGTTTCGCGGCTACCCAGCCGTCGTGAGAACGGATAACGGTCCTGGATTTGCCAGTCGGGCTTTCATGGCCTGGGCCCAGGCCCACGGGATTCGACATCTGCTAATCGAACCGGGCAGGCCGATGCAAAACGGCTACATCGAGAGCTTCAACGGAAAATTCCGGGATGAGTGCCTGAACGAGCATTGGTTCGAGACCCTGGCGCAAGCCAGAACCGCCATAGCTGATTGGCGCCAGGACTACAACGAGATCAGGCCACATAGCAGTTGCCGGCGCATGCCACCAGCCAAGTTCGCCGCGCTGTATCGGCAGCATGCCGCCGATACAGCGCACCCGACCAACAATTCGATTAACCTTGCAACCGGACTTCCTGCCGAATGATTGGTATGGCTACTGGGGGCAGGTCA
>DAIDAU010000410.1 GCA_027310465.1 Rhodocyclaceae bacterium | reverse complement strand
GCGCAGGCGTCGGCCTGGGCCTTGGCGTCCTCGGCGGACTCGTCGTCGGAGCGGCGGTCGTCTTCAATCCCATCGAAGGCACCCAGCCGCATCCGACAGCGCTCTTCGTCGCGACGCTGATCGGCGGAGCGCTTGGCTCGTGGGTCTCCAGCATGGTCGGCGCCTAGCAGTTTGTTGAAATTCGATGCGAATTCGAGGAATTCCGCACCGAGGGATTGGTCGAAGCATCGTCGATAACAAGAACGGGGACGCGACGATGCGGGGAGCAGATGTGACCCAAGAAGGGTTGTTCGTGATGCGAAGCACGGCCGATTACGTGCCGCAGGAGCATCCGCTTCGTGCGATCCGAGAGATCTTGAACACGGCGCTTCGAGAAATGGACGCGCTGTTTGCCTCGATGTACGAACCGACCGGCCGGGACTCGGTGGCGCCGGAGTGGCTTCTTCGAGGGCTTGTGCTGCAGGCGCTCTACGGTATCCGAAGCGAACGCATGCTGTGTGAGCAGCTCGGCTACAACATGCTGTTTCGCTGGTTCGTAGGCCTGGGGATGGAGGACAAGGCTTGGGACCATAGCACCTATACCCAGAACCGGGACCGGCTGATCGAGCACGCGGTAGTCAAGGAGCTGTTCGCGCGCGTGATGGACCAGGCGCGTAAGGCGGACCTTCTCTCGTCGGAGCACTTCAGCGTCGATGGAACGCTGATCCGTGCCTGGGCCTCGCACAAGAGCTTCGTGCCCAAGGATGGGCCGCCGCCGGACAAGACAGGCAGCGGCGGGAATCCGGAGGTTGACTTCAAGCGCCAAAAGCGCAGCAACGACACCCATGCGAGCACGACCGATCCGGACGCGCGGTTGATGACGAAATCCAACAGCGGAGAAGCGATCCCGGCCTACGTCGGCAACGTTCTGATGGAGAACCGCAGCAAACTGGCCGTCGATACGCGCTTGGCGATTGGCTCGGGCAGCGCCGAGCGCGAAGCCGCTATCGAGATGCTCAGCGCGCTGCCCGGTGAGCAGCGCAAAACTATCGGAGCGGATAAGGGCTTCGATACGAGCGGCTTCGTGGCCGCCTGCCGGGAAATCAATGTGACGCCGCACGTTGCGCGCAACACGTTCCAGTACACGACCAAGACTGGAAAGCAGTTCACTCGTCCAAGCGCCATCGATGGGCGAACCACCCGTCATTGCGGCTACGCGGTGAGCCAGGTAACGCGCAAGGTGATCGAGACGCTCTTCGGCGATGGCAAACAGCACGGCACCACGATCCGTCAGGTGAAGCTGCGCGGGCTGTCGAAGGTGAAAGACGTATTTACCATCGCCATGCTTGCGGTGAATCTGCGCCGATTGCCCAAGTTGATGCCGAGACCGACTGGTTAGACGGGAGAGGTGCGTGCAACGAGCCGCCAATCGATGCAAACGAGCACCATCGGGCACGCCGATGGAGCACATCGGGCTTCGAATCGCCCCACATCGCTTCATCCTGGCTGGTGATCTCGCCATTTGCCGGGAAAATTCAACAAACTGCTAG
>DAIDAU010000407.1 GCA_027310465.1 Rhodocyclaceae bacterium | reverse complement strand
CGACGATGCCCAGCGGCAGCTGCAGCGACGAATAGCGGGCCTTGACGCGGCCGTCCGTGTCGAGCAGCAGCGCGTCGGGCATGCCGCCCTGCCACAGGTGCGCCTGGTGCGCCGCCTCGTTGACCCACAGCAGCGTCGCGGCGACGAAGCGCCCGGACGGCATGGTCGAGCACAGCTGGCGGTTTACTTCGGCGATGATGTAGTCGAGCGGATAGCCGCGCTCGACGAAATCGTAGAACATCGTCAGCAGCGGCAGCACGCTGATCGCCGCGGCCAGCCCGTGGCCGGTGGCGTCGGCGAGCAGCACGTAGAGCGCGCCGTCGGACGAGCGCGCCGCGGCGATGACGTCGCCGCTGAAGTTCGCCGCCGGCGCCAGCCAGTGCTGCACGGAGGGATCGGACAGGCCGGGCCGGCTCATCTGGCGTTCGATGATGCGCTGGGCCAGCGCGTTCTCCTCCTCCTGCGCGTCGTGGTAGCGCTGCAGCCGCATGGCGTTCTCGCGCAGGCGCTGCTCGGCCGCGCGCTCCTCGGTGACGTCGCGCAGGATGCCGACGAACAGCCGGCGGCCCTCGAAGCTCAATTCGGTGATGCCGACGTCGAGCGGCACGGCGTTGCCGTTCTTGCGCCGGCCTTCGACGGCGCGGGCGCCCTTGCCCACCAGCCGGGCCGGCGCGCCGGCGAGGTAGCGCGCCATCTGGCTGCCGTGCGCGTCGCGGTACGGCTCGGGGATCAGCAGGCGCACGTCCTGGCCGATCATCTCTTCCGCCGCGTAGCCGAAGATCTTGCTGCAGGCGGCGTTCACGGTCTGGATGACGCCCTGCTCGTCGATCGTGATGATGCCGTCGATGACGTTGTCGGAGATGGCCTGCATGCGGCGCCGGTTCTCGTCGAGCGCGCGCTGGGTGCGGATGGCGCGCTCGAGCGAGCGCAGCTTGGCGTGCAGCACGACGAAGCTGACGGGCTTGTGCAGGTAGTCGTCGCCGCCGGCGTCGAGGCCCATGACGAGGTTCTCTTCCTTGTCGAGCGCCGAGACGAACACCACCGGCACCCAGCGGTCGCCGCACATCTTCTTGATGATGCGCGCCGCCTCGTAGCCGTCCATCACCGGCATCATGACGTCCATCAGCACGACGTCGGGGGCGCCGGTGAGGAAGCGCTCGACCGCCTCGGCGCCGTCCTCGGCGAGCTCGACCTGGTAGCCGAGCTTGCTCAGGAAGACGCGCAGGATCTGGCGGTTGGTCGCCGTGTCGTCGACGACCAGCACCTTGAGCGCATGATCGGACGCAGCGGCGCGCGCGCCGGTATCTGCCTGTTCAGCGGGCGTGTCCGTCATGGTCCGAGGCTAGCCGGGCAGGGAGACCGCCGCCACCACCTGGTTGCCGCAGCCGCGGTATTCGATGCGCTGGAAGCTGATGGTGCGCGCCATGGCGATGCCGCGCCCATTGAGGTCGTAGGCGCGCGCGGGATCGAAGTCGAGATAGCGCTGCGCGTCGAAGCCGCCGCCTTCGTCGGTGATGGTGAACTCGATCTCCAGCGGCGTGCGCCGCATGGCGACGCGCGCCTGCTTGGCGCGGTTCTCGGGGCGCGCCTGGCGCTGCGCGATCTCGGCTTCCCAGACGTCGTCGCGCTTGAGGCGCGACTTCTCCTCGTAGCCGATGCCGAGGTTGCCGTGCTCGATGGCGTTGATCATCAGCTCCGTGAGGCCGACCGCGGCGGCTTCGGCATCGGGGCACAGCGAGGCCAGCAGGCCGGCGACGCGGCTGACGTCGCCGAGCGTGGCGAAGCGGAATTCGGCGGCGTCCAGCAGCGTCAGCGTTTCGGTGTGCTGGGCGGCGAGGCGCACCGTGGCGACCTGGTCCGCCATGTCGGCCAGCGCGGCGCGCACGATGGCGGTCAGCGCGGCCGGCTGGTAGGGCTTGGTCAGGTAGTAGTAGGCGCCGGCCTCGATGCCTTCGCGCACGTCCTCGGGCGCGGCCGAGGCGGTCTGCAGGATTACCGGGATGTGGCGGAAGCGCCGGTCGGCCTTCATGCGCCGCAGCAGCTCGATGCCGTTCATGCCCGGCATCATGCGGTCGACGATGGTGAGGTCGTAGGGCGCCGGTCCCGCTTCCAGCCGCTGCCAGGCGCGCTCCGCGTTCGGCGCGAGGTCCACGCTGACGTCCGGATCGTCGAGGCATTCGCGGATGATCTCGAGGTTCAGCGGCTCGTCGTCGACCGCCAGGATGCGCCAGCGGTTGCCCGGCAATCCGTGACCGGCGGCGCTGAGCTTCATGCAGGTTTTCCTTTCGGCAGACGGCGTCAAAGGCGGCTCCGCCCCGGAGGCGGCACTGTCATGCAGGCTTCGGCGGAAATTCTACGCGATGCGCGGCCGCTTGCCTCACAAACCCCGAATGCCCTCAGCGGCGGGGGCGCGTCGCGGCGAAGTAGAGGACGGGGATGACGATCAGCGTCAGCAGCGTCGACACCAGGATGCCGAAGATCAGCGACAGCGCCAGGCCCGAGAAGATCGGATCGTCGAGGATGAACAGCGCGCCCAGCATGGCCGCGAGCCCGGTCAGCGCGATCGGCTTGGCGCGGATGGCGGCGGCCTGGATCACGGCCTCGGCGAAGTCCATGCCCGCGGCGACCTGCTCGTTGATGAAGTCGACCAGCAGGATCGAGTTGCGCACGATGATGCCGGCCAGCGCGATCATGCCGATCATCGAGGTCGCGGTGAACTGCGCGCCGAACAGCGCGTGGCCGGGCATGACCCCGATGATCGTCAGGGGAATCGGCGCCATGATGATCAGCGGCACGAGATAGCTCCTGAACTGGGCGACGATCAGCAGGTAGATCAGGACCAGGCCGACGGCGTAGGCGGCGCCCATGTCGCGGAAGGTCTCGTAGGTGACCTGCCACTCGCCGTCCCACTTGATCGCGTAGCCGGCGTAGGGGTCCTTGGGCTGGTGGATGAAGTATTCGCCCAGGCGGCCGCCCTGCGGCAGCTCGGCGTTCGCCAGCTTGCCGCGGATGTCGAACATGCCGTACAGCGGCGAGTCTAGCTTGCCGCCCATGTCGCCGGTCACATAGACCACCGGCAGCAGGTCCTTGTGATAGACGACCTTCTCGCGCGTGGAAGACCGCGTCTCGACGACCTCCGAGACGGGCACGAGGCTGCCGTCGCGGCCGCGCACCTTGAGCTTCAGCAGCTGGTCGATCGAATCCTGGCGTTCGGCGGGCAGCGTGACGCGCACGGGAATCTCGTACTTCGAGTCGCTGTCGTGCACCGGCGTCACGTCCTCGCCGGTCAGCCCGAGCCGCACCGTCTCGACGACGTCCTGCTGCGAGATGCCGAGCTGGGCGGCCTTGTTCTGCGAGACGTGCAGCAGCAGCTTGGGCGAATCGGCGTCGACCGTGTCGTCGACGCCGAGGATGTCGGCGGTGCCTTCGAAGGCCGCGCGCACGCGCTGGGCCACGGCGATCTGGCCGGGATAGTCGGGGCCGTAGACCTCGGCGACGATGGGCGAGAGCACCGGAGGACCCGGCGGCACCTCGACGACCTTGGCATTGCCGCCGGCGCTCTCGGCGATCGCCATCAGCCTGTCGCGCACGGCGACGGCGATCTCGTGGCTCTTGCGGTCGCGATGGTGCTTGTCGACGAGGTTGACCTGGATGTCGCCCATCTCGGGATTGGTGCGCAGGTAGTACTGGCGCACCAGGCCGTTGAAGTTGATAGGCGCCGCGGTGCCGGCGTAGGCCTGGTAGTTCTCGACTTCGGGAATCCTCGCGATCTCGGCCGACATGTCGCGCAGCACGCGCGCTGTGTCCTCGAGCGGCGTGCCGACCGGCATGTCGAGCACCACCTGGAATTCGCTCTTGTTGTCGAAGGGCAGCATCTTCAGTACGACGAGCTTGAACACGCCCAGGCTGACGGAGAAGACGATGGCGACGGCGATGCCGAGCCACAGCTTGCGCCGCGCGGCCTTGCCGGTCTGTTCGTCGAGGAAAGGGGAGATCGCGCGGCGCGCGACGGCGTCGAGACGGCGCGCCATCTTGTCCTCGCCCGCCACGTGGTGGCCCTTCTTGATCAGCTTGAGCGCGAGCCAGGGCGTGACGACGAAGGCGATCGCCAGCGAGATGAACATGCCCATCGAGGCGTTGATCGGGATCGGGCTCATGTAGGGCCCCATCAGGCCGCTGACGAAGGCCATCGGCAGCAGCGCGGCGATGACCGTGAAGGTGGCCAGTATCGTCGGCCCGCCGACCTCGTCGACGGCGAGCGGAATGAGCTCGGCCAGCGGCTTGCCCGGATGCAGGTTCTGCCAGCGGTGGATGTTCTCGACGACGACGATGGCGTCGTCGACCAGGATGCCGATCGAGAAGATCAGCGCGAACAGCGAGACGCGGTTGAGCGTGAAGCCCCACGCCCACGAGGCGAACAGCGTCGCCGCGAGCGTCAGCGTCACCGCGCTGCCGACGATCACCGCTTCGCGCCGGCCCAGCGCGAACAGCACCAGC